>CAMLNG010000076.1 GCA_946481195.1 uncultured Chromatiaceae bacterium | reverse complement strand
AAGCCGTCATGTTAGACTGCCGGCGGTTCTGAACTGGAGTCTCTATGTATACTGAAGCCCCCCGTGCCAGCCTGCTGCGCCGTTTGTCCGCCATCATGTATGACCTGCTGGTCATTTGTGCCATCTGGATGTTTGCTATGGCATTGGCACTTGGCGCTGTGACCTTATTAGCCAAAGCCGGTGTGATTTCGCTGCAGGGTTATCAGGACGAAGCTGAATATATTCAAAAACATGCGCTGTGGTTTCAGCTGTATAGTACGGCCTGTATCTTGTGGTTTTATCTGTATTTCTGGGTCAAAGCCGGCCAGACGCTGGGCATGCGTGCCTGGCGGATGTTGTTGTTAAGCGCCGACGGTAAGCCTGTAACACTGCGTCAGGCTTGTATCCGCTTACTGACATCTCTGGGTGGCATCGGCAATTTCTGGTTGTGGCTGCGCTGGGGCAAAGGTCTGGCGCTGCAAGACCAGCTCGCCGGCACTATTGTGGTGGTACTGACCAAAGAACAAAGCAGCGCTTTGAATTTACACCGGGACGCGCGGTAGCAAAGCTACCCGCGTTTTTGCATCAAATAGACTGCAACCCCGATAAACAAGGCACTGGGCGCGATGGCGCCTAATAAAGGGGGCAACTGATACACCAGCGCCACCGGGCCAAACACTTCGTTGGCCATATAAAAACCAAAACCGGTCAAAATCCCCATCAGCACCCGGGCCGCCATAGTCACACTACGCAGCGGGCCAAAAATAAACGACAACGCCAGCAGCAACATCGCCACTATCGTCAGCGGCTGGGTAGCTTTGCGCCAATAGGCCAGCTGATACCGACTGCTTTCCTGCTGGTTCACCTGACGGTATTCGATATATTCAGCAAGACCTTTTAAACTCAGCAGCTCAGGTTTAATCGACATCACACCGAGTTTGTCCGGCGTTAATGTTGAGCGCCAGCGCTGTTCAGGCCAATGATGTTTTTCAATTTTTTCATCCCGAAAGGCTAAGCGGCTGACATCCTGCAGCTGCCAGACGCCATTAAAAAAGCCAGCGGTGCGTGCATGCACAATGGCCTGCAAGGCTAAATCCGGCGTGAATTCAAAAATAGTGATGTCTTTTAAATCACCACCGTCCGATACCTGACGAATATTGACAAAATCGTCGCCATCTTTGGCCCAAACCCCTTGCTGAGCCGCTAATAAATCACCGCCGGAAATGGCTTTGGCTTTGAGTTCGCGGGCAAATTTTTCCGCCGTCGGCGCGCCCCACTCGGCCACAGCCATCACCAATACCATCATCAGCAAGGCGGTCTTCATTACCGAACTGATGATATTGAGCCGCGACAAACCTGCCGCCTGCATCACAACCAGTTCGCTGTTACTGGCGAGCATGCCCAGGCCAATCAGCCCGCCGATTAACGCCGCCATCGGAAAAAAGGTCACCAAATCACCGGGAATAGTAAAAAGGCTGAACATCGCGGCCACTAATACTGTGTAGTCGCCGCGATCAGTCAGCCGCAGCTGGTCAATAAAACGGAACATACCGGATAACACCAAAAGCACGGTCAGGCTCAATAAGGTGGTGGATAAAATGATCCGGCCAATATAAACATCAATAATTTTAAGCATGCTGACTCCGGCCCCGGCCATTCAGGCGTGCAGTGAAACGCTGATAACCGGCGCGGCTTTGTAATAACAAAAACACCCCAAGCGCCAACGCCAGGCCGTGGATCCACCACATGCCAAGCGCCACCGGGATCTTCTCGTTTTCAATCAGGTTGCGGCAGACGATCAGTAAAATGTAATAGCCAAGAAATAATGCTAAAGCTGGCAATAACTTACCAAACTTACCCTGACGCGGATTCACCCGGCTGAGCGGGACCGCCAGCAGCATCAGAATCGGGATAGAAATCGGGATCGCCAGCCGCCAGTGCCATTCGGCTTTGGCTTCAGCACTATTGACCGCCAGCAGCTGGTCCGTGGGTAATGAACTGAGTTTGCGCCGGCGTTGCTCGACTTGCTGTTCACGGATTTGAATGTCGTAACGGCCAAATTCCAGTACATCAAACTGCGGTGAATCAACTGAACCGGCATAACGCCGGCCATTACTCAGCACCAGCCGTTGCGCGCCATTGCTGTCTTCAGCCACTGCACCGGTTTCGGCATATACCACAGAGCCAGTTAAATTGTCTTCGCTGGCTGATTGTGCCAGAAATACGCGGGATAACTGCGTGCCGTCGCGGTTCATGTCCTGCACAAACACCACGGCTTTTTCATTGGATGTTTGCTGGAAGCGGCCAGGTAACAGCGTCGACAAACCAGAATCGGCGTCGGCTTTGGCCATGATTTCGTATTCGCGCTCTGCGGCCCATGGGCTTAAGTACATCATCAGACCGGCCGCCGCCAGCCCCATCAACAGGCTCAGGATCAGCGTCAGCCGTGTCACATACCACTCGCTGATACCGGTGGCGTGTAACACTGTCATTTCGCTTTCGGCGTAGATACGGCTGTAGGCGACCAAAACGCCTAAAAATGCCGCTAATGGCAGGATCAGCACCGCCAACTGCGGTAATTTCAAAGAAATCAGCGTCAGCACTAACTGGCCCGGCAATTCCCCTTCAGAGGCATCCGCCAGTATTTTCACGAAGCGCTGGCTTAAGATGATGGTGATCAGGATCAGAAATACAGCGAGCTGTGATTTAAAGACTTCACCAATCAAGTAGCGAAAAACAATCAAAAAAGCCCCCTAAAAACCAGTCTTTTTGCTGGCGCGCTGGCAATTTTTAAGTAAACTGGATATTTATAGCAATTATTATCAACGAAACTGCAGCGGATTCCGAGCTTTTTTATCGGCTCAGACCAGCTCTTTATCAAGCATAGCGCCCGGTCCGGCCCCCTGCTGCATTTTGCCTCTTAGAATCAGGAGTCCCCATGGAGTTCAGCGTTAAAAGCGGAAGTCCGGAAAAACAACGCAGTGCCTGCATTGTCGTTGGTGTCTATGAGCCACGCCGGCTGTCAGCCGTGGCCGAACAGCTGGACAAAATCAGCGAAGGTTACATCAGCAACCTGCTGCGTCGCGGTGACCTCGAAGGCAAACCGGGCCAGATGTTATTGCTGCATCATGTCCCCAACGTGCTGAGCGAACGAGTCCTGCTGGTTGGCTGCGGTAAAGAACGTGAATTAGACGAGCGCCAGTACCGCCAGATCATCGCTAAAACTATCAGCACCCTGAACGAAACCGGCTCAATGGAAGCGGTCTGTTTCCTGTCAGAACTGCACGTTAAAGGTCGTGATACCTACTGGAAAGTGCGTCATGCCGTTGAAACCACACAAGATTGTCTGTACGTCTTCGACAAATTAAAAAGTAAAAAAGACGAAACACGGCGTCCGCTGCGTAAAATCGTCTTTAACGTTCCGACCCGGCGTGACCTGACCATCGGTGAAAAAGCCGTTGAGCATGGTCTGGCCGTTGCTGCTGGCATTAAACAATGTAAAGACGTCGGCAATATGCCGCCGAATATCTGCACACCACTGTGGCTGGCAGAACAGGCGCAAAAGCTGACTGAGCTGTCAGAGAAAGTCAAAGTTGAAGTGCTTGGCACGGCAGAAATGTCAGCGCTGGGGATGAATTCATATCTCGCAGTGGCGCGCGGTTCTGAAAACCCGGCGGCGATGGCGGTCATCCATTATCAGGGTGCCGGCGATAGCAGCGCCCCTGTGGTGCTGGTCGGCAAAGGCCTGACCTTTGATACCGGCGGCATCAGCATTAAACCGTCTGATGCGATGGATGAAATGAAATACGACATGTGTGGCGCCGCCTCTGTGCTTGGCACTATGCAGGCTGCGGTCTCACTCGGCTTGCCGCTGAATATTATCGGTGTGCTGGCCGCCGCAGAAAACATGCCGGACGGCAATGCTTACCGGCCGGGCGACATTCTGACGACGATGTCAGGCCAAACCGTGGAAGTGCTGAACACCGACGCCGAAGGCCGCTTAGTGCTGTGCGACGCGCTGACCTATGTCGAACGATTTGACCCGGATGTGGTCATCGACGTCGCGACTTTAACCGGTGCTTGCGTCATTGCGCTTGGTAAACATGCCTCTGGCTTACTCAGCAATCACAATCCGCTGGCACATGAGATTTTGAATGCGTCCGAGCAAAGTGGCGACCGCGCCTGGCGTTTACCATTGTGGGACGATTATCAGGACCAACTGGAAAGTCCGTTTGCCGACTTCAGCAACCTGGGTGGTCGCGCCGCCGGCACTATCACCGCTGCTTGTTTCCTGTCGCGCTTTACCCGCAAATACAATTGGGCGCACCTGGATATCGCCGGCACCGCCTGGCGCAGTGGTGGTAAAGACAAAGGCTCCACCGGCCGTCCGGTCGCGATGCTGACGCAGTTTTTAATCAACCGCGCCGGTCATCATCCGCAGGATTAACCCAAACAACAGGCCGGTGAAGTTCACTGGCCTGTTGTCAAAGAGTGCGAATTGATGCAAGTGCAATTTTATTTGCTGCAACAAGATGAGCTGGCCGGCATGCCGGCTCATTTTGCTTTGACCTGCCAGCTCTGTGCAGATTTGTTCCGCGCCAATCAGCGTGTCTTTGTCTACTGCCCAAATCAGCAAGACGCCGAGGCGGTCGATGAGGTATTATGGCAGTTTGACGCTGAACGCTTTGTGCCACACAACCTGGCCGGCGAAGGCCCCGCGCGCGGTGCGCCGGTTGAGATCAGCTGGCAGGGTCCAAGGACCAGCCGCCAGGTGCTGATTAACCTCACCGACACAGTGCCTGCTTTTGCCAACCGCTTCAGTCAAATCATCGAATTTGTGCCGGCAGCCGAACACGGCAAAGCTGCGGCGCGACAAAAATTTAAACATTACCGTCAGCTTGGGGTAGAACCGCAAACGCGTACCCCCGAATAAGCTGTTGATGAGATCAGGCAGATACCATGGAAAAAACATTTAATCCGAGTCAAATCGAGCAGGCGATGTACAACGCCTGGGAAAGCAAAGGCTATTTTAAGCCGTCAGGTGACAACAGCAACGGCGCCTACTGCATCATGATCCCGCCGCCGAACGTCACTGGCAGCCTGCACATGGGCCACGCGTTCCAGCAAACCATCATGGATGCCCTGACCCGCTACAAACGCATGCTGGGCAAAAACACCTTGTGGCAGGTCGGCACAGACCACGCCGGTATTGCCACCCAAATGGTGGTAGAGCGTAAACTGGCAGCTGCCGGCTTACCAGACCGCCACGCCATGGGCCGTGACGCTTTCATCGAAAAAGTCTGGGAATGGAAAGCCGAATCTGGCGGTACCATCACGTCGCAAATGCGCCGCCTTGGCAACTCAGTTGACTGGGACAAAGAACGTTTCACCATGGACGAAGGCTTGTCCAATGCCGTGCAGGAAGTGTTTGTCCGCTTGTATGAAGATGACCTGATTTACCGCGGCAAACGCCTGGTCAACTGGGACCCGAAACTGCACACGGCAATTTCTGACTTAGAAGTGGAAAATAAAGAACAACGCGGTCACTTCTGGCACCTGCGTTATCCACTGGCTGACGGCGTCAAAACGCTGGATGGCAAAGATTATATCGTGGTCGCAACCACGCGGCCCGAAACCATGCTCGGTGACACCGCTGTTGCCGTGAACCCGGACGACGAGCGTTATCAGTCTTTGATTGGCAAAGACATTCTGCTGCCACTGGTGGATCGCCGTATCACTATCATCGCCGACGAACACGCCGACAAAGACAAAGGCTCAGGCTGCGTGAAAATCACCCCGGCGCATGATTTTAACGACTATGAAGTCGGTAAACGTCATGGCCTCACCATGATTAACGTGATGACGCCGGATGCCACTATCCGCGCCACTGGCGAGTGTTTCTTTACCAACGGCGAAGAAAATACCGCGCTGGAAGCGCCAATTCCGGCCGAATATGCCGGCCTTGACCGTTTTGCAGCTCGTAAAGCCATTGTCGCCGCTTTAGATGCCCAAGGTTTGTTGGATAAAGTCGAAGAGCTGACCAACACCCTGCCATACGGCGACCGTTCAGGTGTCGTCATCGAGCCGATGCTGACCGACCAGTGGTATGTGCGCGTCGCGCCTATGGCGAAAACTGCGATTGAAGCCGTGGAAAACGGCGATATCCAGTTCGTGCCAAAACAATATGAGAACATGTACTACAGCTGGATGCGTGACATTCAGGACTGGTGTATTTCCCGTCAGCTGTGGTGGGGCCACCGCATTCCGGCCTGGTACGCCGCAGATGGTAAAGTTTACGTCGGCCGTAATGAAGCCGAAGTGCGCGCCAAACATGGTTTAGATCAAAGCGTTGCACTGCGCCAGGACAATGACGTGTTAGATACCTGGTTCTCGTCCGCACTGTGGACTTTCTCCACGCTGGGCTGGCCGGACAATACCGAAGATTTAAAAACCTTCCACCCGACCGACGTGCTGGTGACGGGTTTTGACATCATTTTCTTCTGGGTCGCCCGGATGATTATGATGACGATGCATTTCATCAAAGACGAAAACGGTAAGCCGCAGGTACCGTTTAAGACTGTATATGTGACCGGTCTTATCCGCGACGAAAACGGCGATAAAATGTCGAAATCTAAGGGTAACGTTATCGACCCATTGGATATGATTGACGGTATCAGCCTCGAAGATCTGCTGGAAAAACGCACCAGCAACATGATGCAGCCGCAGCTGGCAGAAAAGATTGCAAACCAGACGAAAAAACAATTCCCGGAAGGGATTGAAGCCACCGGCACTGACGCGCTGCGCTTTACCTTAGCGGCACTGGCGTCAACCGGCCGCGACATCAACTGGGATATGAAGCGCCTGGAAGGTTACCGCAACTTCGTCAACAAACTGTGGAACGCCAGCCGTTACGTCACCATGATGACCGAAGACAAAGACACCGGTTTAAACGGCGGCGACATCGAACTGTCGCTGGCAGACCAGTGGATTTTAAGTCAGTACCAGGAAACAGTGACGCAGTTCCGTCAGTACCTCGACAGCTACCGCTTTGATATGGCGGCCAATACGCTGTACGAATTCACCTGGAACCAGTTCTGTGACTGGTATCTGGAGCTGACCAAGCCTGTGCTGTTCAAAGGCTCTGAAGCGCAGCAACGTGGTACTCGCCAGACGCTGGTGACTGTGCTGGAATCGCTGCTGCGTCTGATGCACCCGATCATGCCATTTATCACTGAAGAGATTTGGCAGCGCGTCGCGCCGCTGGCTATCAAGGATTTCAGCGCCGGTATCAGTATCATGAACCAGGCGTATCCAGAAGCGGACAGCGCACTGGTGAACCCTGCCGCGCAAGCGGATATCGAGTGGGTTAAAGGCTTTATTCTGGCGATCCGGAACATCCGCGGCGAAATGGATATTGCCCCGACTAAACCATTACCGGTGTTACTGCGCAACTTATCTGCTGAAGACAGCCGTCGCCTGGAACAAAACCGCGCCCTGCTGCTGAACTTAGCCAAACTGGACAGCATCACGGTATTAACTGATGCAGATACTGCACCAGCGAGCGCGACACAGCTGTTAGGTGCGATGGATCTGTTAATCCCAATGGCGGGCCTGATCGACAAAGACGCTGAGCTGTCACGCATCGCCAAGCAACTGGAGAAGATGCAGCAGGAAGTCAGCCGTGTTGCCGGCAAGCTTGCCAACGAAGGTTTTGTTGCCAAAGCACCGGAAGCTGTATTGGCCAAAGAACGTGAGAAACTGGCAGAAGCCGAAGCGGCTGTGGCCAAGTTAATCGCCCAGCAGGTGCAAATCGCCGCGCTGTAACGGTATCACAAGGTAACAGTAATAAAGAAGGCGACCCAGGGGTCGCCTTCTTTGTCATAAATCTGCCATCAACTATAGCTAGGCTGAACGTTCACATGTTCAGGATTAGCATTATGTCACCACAAAAAAAGCTTATGTTGCGCCGTAACGCGCTGTTTCGTCAGCAATTGAGCGTAGCGGCGCCCTGTTGCCACTTCGGCCAGTCACAACACCATTTTCAAAGCAGCACGCCGGCTTTAGAGCTTTGTGTTAAAACAGCCAGTCAAGACAACTCCGCGACTGAATCTAATTCTCTGGATCAACTTCCAGCTAAGCACTGAATTTGCCACGATACCTACTGGGCAAATTAATGCTCAACAGCGTTAGCAAATGCTGGAATTCTGATTACACCTTTTAACAAATGTCCAATTATTATACACACACTTAATCAAAAAAATCTAATTATCCCGTACATTCAACATGTTACTAATTGGCTTAAAATTTGCCTATACCCCAGCGGACATGTAGTAAGTCTAAAGGCTAAAACAACATTCTCATGGAGAGTATTATGCGCAATTTAATCGCGGTTTCTGTACTGGCAGCCGCCGCAGTCCCAATGACAGCATCAGCCAGCCTGGTCACCCAATGGCAATATCTGGCAGCTTCTAACTGGTCTCAACCTGTGGTATTCACCGCTTCAGGTAATGGCACAACCTCAGTATCAAACGATGTGATCAGCTGGGGGGCCACTGGTGGTAATTATAAAGGTGCTGGCACCAAAAACCGTAGCGCGCTGGAAATCGGCGGTATGGCAGCACCTGCCACTGCTAATACCAACGCGGCTCAGCCAGCATTAACCAACTCAATTACCCACTACAACAACGTACTCAATGGCTACTCTACACTGACCAGTGCTGTGTTAACGACTTCACTGACGTTACAGCCTTGGGCTCCGGTCGTAGGCCCGCTGTTTCCACCAAAAGTACTGAACTTCGACATCCGTTTTAAAGAAACATCAAATACCGGTTCAGCTGCAAGCTGCGGTTTCACCAGCATCGGTGCCTGCGATGACATTTTTGTGATCGACAACCCGGCCAGTCTGGTCACAAACTTCGTCTATGACGGCTACAAATACACTGTGAAACTGGTCGAAACAACTCAGTCACTGACAGCACTAACTGCTGCAGCTTGTGCAATTGCCAACGCCCCGGCAGGTTGTGTCGGCTTCCAGACCGTTGAAGGTCAAAACACCACAGCACAATTTGGCTTTACCATTGAAGGTGAGAAAATCACAGTCCCAGCACCTGCCACACTGGGTTTACTGGCCTTCTCTGTTTTAGCACTGCGTTTATCAGGCCGCCGGTCTAAATAAGTTTGTATACAAATCAAAAAAGGCGCTTCGGCGCCTTTTTTATTGCAACAACAGAAAGCTGTCAGCCATAAAAAAAGCCTGCAAATGCAGGCTTTCCTAAATTATTGAGCATTATTTGCCGGCACGACGGCGGCCGTACATAAACAGTGATAATAACCCAAGTCCTAACGCTGCAGTACCGGCTGGTTCAGCTACTTCAACAGCGTCAATCAGCAAACCGAATTTGGCATCAGTTGCAGCTTTTTCAATGGTTTTGAAACCCAGGCAACCAGGTAAAGCACCAGCTTCGGCACAAGCGGCTGGGCTCAAACCTGTCAGACTGGCAGTGGTTTCAATAATTGAAGTGGTGTACTTGAAGCCATCATAAGTAAAAGAATTTACCAGGCTACCGATTTCGATAACAAAAATGTCGTCACAGTTGGAAGTACTGTCAAAACCGCAGTTTGCATCGTTTGGTGTTTCAATAAAACGGATAGTGAAATCCAATTCTTTGGCTGGCAGTGCTGGCCCTGGTACCGGTAAAAACGGTTTTAATTTTAAAGTGGTTTTTAGCAGTGCGGTTTCAAGACTTTTGGTACCACCGGTCAGGGTGTTGTTAAAGTGCGTAATGACGTTGGTCAGCACATAAGCCATGCTGTTGGTGACCAAATCAGTCCCGCTTTTTGGGCTATTGCTGATCACTAAGGCACTGCGGTTTTTTGGATTGGTGTCGTAGCTGCCACCATCAGCACCCCAACTCAGGACTGAGCTGGTTGTACTGGTAGTACCGAGACCTGTAGCTTCATATGTCGCTCCGGTCCACTCAGATGCGACTTCATATTCCCATTGTGTCACTAAACCTGCCTGAGCGAACTGCGGCAACATCATGGCGCAGGCCAGAGCTGTAGTTTTAAGTAATTTGTTCATATTCTTCTCCTTGAGAGCTGAGTGTAAAACTGAAGACATCAAGGTACGGCGTCGGTGTCCTGCTCAATAAACAAGCATGAACCAGACCAACATTAAAGATCTTTCTAATTCATGTATTTAGAATGTACGGCAGTAGCTGCATGTAAACTTTTCTGACAATCTAGTAGCTGCAAAGGGAGCAAATTCCATATATTCAGCAGTGATTCAGTCCGGCATATAACGACTTAGCCTCAATAGTACTGCAGGGACTTAACTGACAGGCAAAAAAAAGAGCCCGCAGGCTCTTGTTTAGACTAAGAAGAAATTACTCTTCGTCATCCTCGTCAAATTCTTCGTCACCTTCAAAGTAGGTGCCCCAGCCGTCATATTCGATACCGAATTTTTGCGCCAGCTTTTCCAGCTTAATGGCATCTGCAGTGATCTCCGCAGCAATCAGCGACTGCTCGCGGATGGCATCAAATACCCAGGCACTGCCGCCATCTTCAAATTCGACTTCTTCGGCGTCTGTCACTTCAAAACCCAACTTAAACACTTCAACGGCCAGCTTCTCCAGCTGCGCAAAATCGGCGTGATAAAAGTGGTGTTCGACTGTGTATTCCGCATCCGGATCACTGCCGTCTTCCAGCAGTGCATTAACAGTCTCTTCAGTAAATTCTTGCCAGTTTTCAGACATCTGGATCATCCTGTGACAGTTGTAGTCTGCGCAGTGTAATCGCTGTGTAACTCGCTATCAAGCTGAGCAATTTTTACAGCCATCATTTCCCTGACCTGTGCAGCCAGCTCGCGGACTGGTGCATGCAATTCGGCCGGGCTTAACGGCGGCAGAAATTCAATAATGATCCGACCATTGTTCCAGCGATTCAGCTTAATCTGCGCCGAAGTACTGCTCATACAAATCGGTACTATGCCAACCTGCGCCTGCTGAGCGATATGGAAAGCACCGGTTTTAAATGGCAACAAGCCCCGGCCACGGCTGCGGGTGCCTTCCGGGAAGACCCAGAC
>CAMLNG010000075.1 GCA_946481195.1 uncultured Chromatiaceae bacterium | reverse complement strand
CATCCGTCACAGTGGCTGCCGATTAAAGGTATTGGCCCCTGGACGGTCGCCTATGCCTGCCTGCGCGGATTGTCGGAAACCGATGTCTGGCTTGGTGGTGATTTAGGCATTCAAAAAGCGCTGGCACGCCAGCACAGTGGCTTTAACGCGCAAATGCTGTCCCCCTGGCGCAGTTATGCCACGTTACAACTTTGGTTTGGCCTGGCGGACAGCCCGGCAACAGAAGGAGAATAAGATGTCATCAGCGATAAATACCGCCTATTGTATGTCACCGCTTGGTGCACTGGAGATCCATGCCAGCCCTGCCGGTCTTGTGGCTGTGCATTTCCCTTCAGTCATGCAGGACCGAAGTCTGGCCGGCGCGCGGCATACAGAGTTGCCGGCAATGCGGGATGAGAATGACACTTTTGAATTGCTGCAGCTACAGGCGGACAGTCACACCAGATCATTGTTACAGCAAGCTGCAGAGCAGCTCCGTCAATATTTTGCCGGCGAGCGCCAGACGTTTACCCTGCCCCTCGCCGCGCCCGGCACCGCGTTTCAGCAGCAGGTCTGGCAACAGTTGACCCGGATCCCTTTTGGCCAGACCCAAAGTTATGGCGAACTGGCGCAAAAGCTGGGGAATAAAAACGCGATGCGGGCGGTTGGCGCTGCCAATGGCCGCAACCCGATCGCGATTATTGTGCCGTGCCACCGTGTGATTGGTGCCGACGGAAAGCTCACCGGCTATGCCGGCGGTCTGGACCGTAAAATCTGGTTATTGCAACATGAGCAGCGGCTCGCTGACTCAGTTCGTTCGATTATTTAGAACAAAAACATGGATTCATTGCAATTTTACTTCGATTCGCTTTAGGGTTAACTAAGCATATCAACATTGCAGGATCCATTTATCATGAAATCTCGCCGCCTTGCCCAACTCTGGCCCGCCAAACAAGTCTCTGACGGCGCGGGCGTTAAAATCCGCCGTAGCATTGGTTTACAGCCACAGTGGCGGCTCGACCCATTTCTGATGCTGGACTGTTTCGGTTCAGACGAGGCAGCCGACTATATCGCCGGCTTCCCACCCCATCCACACCGGGGTTTTGAGACTGTCACTTATATGCTCGATGGCCATATGCTGCATGAAGACCATCTCGGCAATCGCGGCCATTTAAAAAGCGGCGGCGTCCAGTGGATGACCGCAGGTCGCGGCATTATTCATTCGGAAATGCCACAACAGGAATCCGGTCTGATGCGTGGATTTCAGCTATGGCTGAACCTGCCGGCGGCGGAAAAAATGCAGGAACCGGCTTATCTGGATTTAGATCCGGCACAAATTCCCGCCGTGCAGATCCCGCAAGGCCAGATCAAAGTTATCGCCGGTACGTTACAAAGCCCGGCCGGCAGCGAATCGCCTCTGCCACAGGCTACAGGGCCAATCCGCGCCGTATCGACACAACCACTTTATCTGGACCTGCAGCTTAATAGCCCGGCACAGCTGGCACTGGCTATTCCGGCTGGCCACAACGCCTTGGTGTATCCTTATGAAGGTGAGGCTTGGCTCGGCGAACATCGCGTACCACTGCATCACGCCGCGGTACTCACAGACGGCGATAGTCTGCAGCTTCGCACTGAAGGCCCGGCCCGGATCATTGTGCTGGCCGGCAAACCATTGCAGGAGCCAGTGGTGCAATACGGCCCTTTTGTGATGAATTCAGTTGCTGAGATTGAACAAGCGATTGCCGATTACCAGCAAGGCAAACTCACCAGCGGTGCCGCCAAAGCGTTAAAAATCTGAGTCTCGTTGCCCGGTGCAAAAACGCACTGGGCCATCGCCCTGCCAGCTTGTATAATGCCGTTTTTTTGTCACAGGATTTTCCTCATGCAATTAATTGGCATTATCGGCGCGATGGAACAGGAAGTTGCCATCCTCAAGGCGCAACTGAGCCAGATTGAAACCACCCGCGTCGCCAGTTTTGAATTTCACCGTGGTCAGCTACAGGGCCGCGATGTGGTGCTGGTGCAGTCCGGCATAGGCAAAGTGACTGCCGCTATTGCAACTACATTACTCATCCAGTTATTTCAGCCATCTGCGGTAATTAACACCGGTTCTGCCGGTGGTTTTGATCCCGAACTCAATGTCGGCGATATCGTTGTATCAACCGAATTACGCCATCATGATGTGGACGTCACCGCATTTGGTTATGAACCGGGCCAACTGCCACGTCTACCGGCTGCTTTCACCGCAGATCCGGCGTTAGTCGCCGCCGCGGTACGCAGTATCCAGACGCTCGGTTTTTGCCAGACTAAAACCGGCCTTATCACCACAGGCGATGTGTTTATGTGTGATCCGGAGCGGATCAACAAAACCCGCGCCACTTTCCCGCAGATGCTGGCTGTTGAAATGGAAGGCGCGGCGATTGCACAGGTGTGTTATCAGCTCGAAACGCCATTTGTGGTGATCCGCAGTTTAAGTGATATTGCCGGCAAAGAATCACCGACTTCGTTTGAAGCCTATCTGGAAATCGCCTCGAAAAACAGCAGCGCTATGGTACTCGAACTGCTCCGGCAGTTAGGTGAAGCGGCCTGATTTCGTGACAGCAACGCTGCAACAGTATTGGATTGCCTTGCAACAAACGCCGGTGTTTGAACCCGGCGTTTTGTTGTTGCTCACGCTTATACTGGCACGTTACGCCGCTTTGCCACTGCAATATCAGCCATGGCCTTTGTTGCATGTGCTGGCACAGCGCGTCGAAGCTAAAGTAAACAAAGCCGCGGACAGCCCGGCGCAACAGCGCCTGGCCGGAACTTTGGCGCTGTTGCTGATGGCTGTGCCGTTGCTGGCGCTGGCCTGGGCTTTCCGGCATTTGTCGGAATGGCCAGCCGGTTTTGACGCATTGTTGCTGTATCTGTGTTTGGACCATCGCCATTTCGGCCGTCAGGTTGAGATAGCGGCCGACAGTCTCAAGCGGCAACAGCTGCAACTGGCAAAAGATCAGCTCCAGCCTGTGTTGCGGCGTGATTGTGGCCAGCTTTCTGCTACCGGGCTTGCGAAGGCCGGTGTCGAAGTTCTGGCACAGCGCCAGCTGCGGCATTTTGCCGCAGTGCTGTTCTGGTTCCTGCTCGCCGGCCCTGTTGGCGTGCTGGCATGGCGGCTTCTTGTTGAATTGCAGCAAGCCTGGTCAGGTAAAATCAGCAACCAACGCCGGTTTGGTAGCGCCGTCAGTCTGATCGGCCGGCTGATGCTGGCTCCGGTCTGTTGGTTACAAGGTACTTTGGTTGCTTTGCTGTTTCGTTTTGTACAGAGCGTACAGTATTATCGTGCCAGCCAGCAGGCCGGTTTGCCCGCCGCCCAACGTTGGTACTTGTCAGCCTGGAGCGCTGGCCTGCAAAGAAATTTGGCTGGCCCTGTGATGTATCAGGGGGCGAAAATCCGCCGCGAGCGGATCGGGCCTGTGCAAGCGCCAGATCTGGCTGATTTACAGCTGGCGCTGGTAATGACGCAACAAGTCCAACGGGCTGTCTGGTTGCTGTGTTTAATTGGTTTCGCCCTGACATTGTTGTATCAATGGCCACATTCACTCTGACAGCACAAGCTGGACTTTTCAGCAGATTCTGCGTTATGTTCGCCGCGACAGGTCAACATCAGGGTAATCTATTGGCTACAAATATCGCTGGGTTTTGCCACCAATTGCGCCAGTACCTGCTGTTTTTCCTCTGCAGTCTGTTTTTGCTTCCGGCTGTTTATGCCGGTGAATTGCAAAATCCGGCACCTTTATTACAGCCACTGACGACAGCCCAGGGCCTGAGCAGCGGCGCAGTCAACAAAGTGTTGATCGACCATAGCGGCTTTTTATGGCTCGCGACCGACCGCGGCCTCAACCTCTATGACGCAAATCAGGTGCGGCAATTACCGCTGGTGGATGACAGTCAGGTTGAGCTTGATGTATCCGCAGTGCTGGAAGACAGCCAACGGCGGCTTTTTGTTGCGGCTCAGCAACAAGGTCTATATCTGCTTGATCGTAAAACAGCAGCTGCTGAGTTATTAACTCCGCTGCAGCAGCTGGAAAGCGATACCATTCCGTTGCTGCATGATGTGATCGAACAACAGCCGGATTTATTGCTGCTGGCGATCAATAAAGCGGTTTATCAGTTACAGCTACCCGGCCGTCAGCTGAAGCAAATCTTTGAGTTCGATGGCGGCAACAGCCTGATGTCCCGCGTCCGGATCTTAAAGAAACTCAATCAGTTGCTGCTGATTGGCACCACACGTGGCCTCTTTGTATACGATTTAAAAACCGATAAGCACTGGTTGCTGCGGCTCGCCAAGACCAGCCAGGGCCGCTTTGACAACATAGTCAGAACGCTTGAAATCATTAATAACCAACTGTATCTGTCAATCGGGTCTAGTTTATACCGGCTGGACGAAGCCGAACTGCGCCAGACCGCCACACAACCGCTGACCACCGAACCATTGCTACAAGACCTGCAGGTCAATAAAGTCTTGCCACGTGTCAGTGGACTATTACTTGGCACCAATAAAGGCCTGTTTCAGCTGGACCAAGATCAACCGCAGCCAAGATTGCTGTGGCGTTTTACTGACAGCCAATATGAGGTAGATCAGGACAGTATCATCGATTTGGCCGCAACTCCGGACGGTGGTTTTTGGGTGGCCAGCCGCTTACAGGGCGCTTATTACTGGCATCCACGCAGCACCCACTTCCAGCATCTGAAATTACCTTTGCCGGCTGGCGCCGTCCAGAATTTACAACCCGGATTCAGCCCAAGGGCCGTGCTGGCGCTGGCTGAAAGTCCGGCCAATCAATTACTGCTGAGTACTCTCAATGGCTTAAAACGCTTTGATCTGACTTCGGGCACCGTCACCGAAATCCCCTATCCAGCGCCAATGCCTGCCACTTTTTCGGCGGTGGTAGCGCGGATTTATCCGGATAATGCCGAAAAGATCTGGCTGCGTAACGGCAATGCACTGCATCTGTTTTCCACAGAAAAACAGGAATTCCTGCCGCTGCCATTGCAGGACGCGACGCAACAGTCGCTGGTCCAACTGAATGCCCGCGGTCATTGGCGGGACGACAACGGCGCTTTTTGGTTTTACAACGCAGAAGATTATTACCGCTACCAACCCGCAGATGGCTCGCTACAGGCGATGCCGGAAATACGTCAGGCCGAACCAACCCACAGGGCTGGCCGGTTTTTGGGGCCACACCCCAAGCACAAAGAACTGATGTTTTTTAGCGCGGCTGATCGGCTCTGGCTTTACGACGCGCAAAAGCGCCAGGTGCGGAAAATCTATGAAGCCATGCCATACCAGCCCGGACTCGCCCGCACTGCGGATAAAATGTGTGTCGATGGCCGGGGCGATTTGTGGTTTACCGTCCGGGGTCTGGGTTTACTGAGTGTTGATGGTGGCAGCCTGCAACTAAAACATCACCTGCATAAACAAAATGGCCTGCAAAACAATGCGATTTACTCCTGCGAGTCCGACAGCAATGGCCACATCTGGTTCGCCAGCCAACAGGGGCTGACCCGGCTGGATCCAAATACCATGCGGCTGGAACCCTTTGATAAAGGTGATGGTCTGTCCGGCAGTGATTTCAGCTATGCCGCCAGCCTGAAATTATCCAATGGTCTGCTGGCATTTGGCACCAACTCAGGCCTGACCTGGTTTAACCCAAGCGAGCTGACAGAGACCGCCCAGGCGCCGAACATTGTCATTACCGGCATCGGAGCGATGAATCAGGCGAAGTCCACAGCGATTGGCAACCTTGACGGCCAGTTTTTCCGTTTTGCTTACGATAGCCTCGGCATCGAAGTGAGCTTCTCAGCGCTGAATTTTCGCGACACCGACAAAATTCAATACAAATTCTGGCTGGAAGGTCATCGCGAGATCCGTTTCCCGCAGCAAAACAACGCCAGCGTGACTTTTCCGCAGCTCGAACCTGGTCTGTACACTTTCCATGTGAAAGCCTTGACACCACATAATGGCAACGAAAGTGCGACGGCCACTTTAACACTGCGGATTGAGCCGGCTCCCTGGTATTCGACCACCGCACTGATTAGCTATGCCTTATTGGGCATGATCCTGCTGTTTATCTGGCAACACAACCGGCTGGCACAAAAACGCCTGTTGGCCCAGGCGCATCATAAGGTGCGCGCCAGCGAGCAGCGTCTGAAGCAGGCACTGGAAGCGGTGAACAGCGGCGTCTGGGACTATCTGGTGCAGAAAAACAGCATGTATGCACAACGCGTCCACGCCATGCTGGGTTACAGTGAAGAGTTGAATCCGTTGTCGATGCAGCAACATCTGGCGTTAATCCACCCGGATGACCGCGACAGTTATCAGCAGGCCTGGCAACGTTTTGTTGCTGCACCTGATCGCAGCTTTGATTTCACTTTCCGCATGCAGCATAAAAATGGCAGCTGGCTGTGGTTCCGCGATATCGGCAAAGTGACCGAAACGCAGGGAGACAAAGCGCTGCGGGTCATCGGTACTTATAGCAACATTACTGAAACCCGTGCCACCAAAGAAAAAGCCAGGCTGTTTGGTGAGGCCTTCCAGCAAACACGTGACTGGGTGGTATTGCTGGACCCGGAACAACGGGTGCTGGCGGCGAATCAGTCTTTTGCCGACGTGTTTGGCAATATGGATGATTATTTAGCCAACCCCAGGGTGCACGAGCTTGGCATCAGCTTGTCGCGCCGGCGTTTTTACACCCGCTTATTAAGTGGCATGTCAGCCAATCAGCATTGGCAAGGCGAAGAAATAGTACTGAGCCCTGATGGCACGGAGCGCCCTACCTTGCTCAACATCAGCGCAGTAGGTGATGAGAATGGCGTGGATTTTTATGTGCTGGTGTTTACTGATATCACTGCCCAAAAGCAGGCCGAAGATGACCTGCGTTATCTGGCCAACTATGACGCTTTAACCGGGCTGCCGAACCGCGCCTTGCTGATGGATCGCATTCTGCACGGTATCGAAACGGCGAAACGGGAAAAACGCTCGCTTGCGCTCTGTTTTATCGACCTCGACCGCTTTAAACAAATTAACGACAGCCTCGGCCACGATATCGGCGATATGCTACTGAAACAGGTTGCCAAGCGTCTGACTTCAATCTTAAGGCTGACTGACACAGTCGCCCGCCTGGGCGGTGACGAATTTGTTGTTTTGCTGGAAAGCTATAAAAACGATGACAACATCAGCCATGTTGCGCGCAAAATGCTGAAATCAATCGCAGAGCCTATGATGCTGGGCGGCCATTCCGTCAGTGTGTCGCCCAGTATCGGTATAGCTGTGTATCCGGAAGACGCGGCCGATGCTACCGAATTACTCAAACATGCCGATGTGGCGATGTATCACGCTAAAGATTTAGGCCGGAACAACTTCCAGTTTTTTATTCAGGAAATGAATGACAAAGCGCAGATGCAGCTGGCACGGGAAACCCGGCTCAGAAGTGCATGGCAACACAACGAATTTCTTAATTATTACCAGCCGATCTACGACAGCCTGCAACAGAAAATTGTCGGAGTCGAAGTCCTGATGCGCTGGCAAGATGCCGACCGGTTGGTGCCACCCAATGATTTTATTCCGCTGGCGGAAGATCTGCGCCTGATAGTGCCGATGACCCAAGCCTTGCTGGTGCGGGCACTGGCTGATTTACAGCAATGGCATCAGGCTGGCTATCCGTTATATGTCTCGGTCAACCTGTCTCCCCGTCATCTGGAACAGGAAAATCTGGCATTGCAGACTGCGGCCTTGCTGGCGCAATATCAGTTGCCCGCCAATTGCCTGCGCTTTGAAGTGACAGAAAGTGCGCTGATGCAGGACCACCAGAGTGCTATTGCCACTATGCTGGCGCTGAGTGAACTCGGTGTGCAGCTGGCGCTGGATGATTTTGGTACCGGGTACTCGTCGCTGAAATACTTAAAAGAACTACCCATTGACGGCATTAAAATAGACCGGAGTTTTGTGAAAGACATCGGCATTGACCGTAACGATGAAACTATCATCGACGCGATGCTCAGTATGGCCAGCAGCCTTGGCATGTATTGCATCGCTGAAGGGGTCGAAACCGAACAACAGCTGGCCTTTTTCAGCCAGCGTGGTTGCCACCTGATCCAGGGGTACCTGTTTGGTAAACCGATGGCGGCGGCGCAATTACTGCAAAATCTGCAACAGCATTAATTTAGCGAATACCGGAGCCTCAAGTGCCTGTTCCACGTTTATATCTGGCTGCGGCCTTGTTGCTGTTGGCTGAAGCCTGTTTTGCCGGCATTGGTGCTTTAGTCAAACTGACCAGTGAGTCGGCCAGTCAGGTGCAGGTAGTGTTTTTCCGCATTTTTTTTGCCCTGCTGGTGATGCTGCCGTGGATTTACCTGCAGGGTGCGCAAATTCTCAAAACCAAACGCTGGTATCTGCATTTAAGCCGCGCCAGTACCGGCATCATCTCGATGTACTGTTTTTTTTATGTGATTAGCCAGTTGCCTCTGGCGCAGGCGATGCTGGTATTGTTGCTGTCACCTTTTGTCGTACCAATCATCGCCCGGTTCTGGCTCAATGAAAGGCCAAGTAAGCTCACGCTGTTTGCTATCCTGCTGGGGTTTGTTGGGGTGTTTATTGCGATCCCGCTAAACGAGGGACCGGGCAACTGGCTGATGCTGGCGATTGGCTTATTATCTGCCGTATTGGTCGCTGTGACAAAAACAACGATCCGCTATATGTCTGACACTGAACCGGCCGCCCGGATCGTGTTTTATTTTTCCCTGCTCACCGCCATCATTTCTTTTATCCCGGTCCCCTTTGACTGGCACCCTTTGCCAGCCATCGCCTGGTGGGCATTTGCCGGTATGGGCTTATTGGCTGCAGCCGGACAGATGGCGATGACCCGCGCTTATGCACTGGCGCCTGCCAGCGATATCGGTATGTGGACCTACAGCAGTGTGATCTTCGCCGGCCTGTTTGGTTATTTATTCTGGCAGGAGCCCGTGACTATGGCCTGGTTCGCCGGCGTGTTGATTATCTTCTACGCCGGTTATGTCACCAGCCGGCAGCGCCTGATTTAAAAGGCTTCGTGTTCTCTGTACCGCTGATTAAAATGTCGCCAGCACTTTAACTTTGTCGGTCACAGACGCTTTATCAATGTAACCAATCACACTGGGATTCTGGCTGACCAGTTCCAGCATTTCGGCGTCACTGCTGATTTCTTTCGGCGGCGTACCTTTACCGGTAAATACCAGCTTGGACCAATAAGCTTTGATTTGGCTGCCGGATTTATTCAGTACTTTCTGATTAAACAATTCCGTCGTTTTGCTGCTCTCGGTTAAACCCAACGGCAAAGCGGTTTTACCATCCGGGAAACTCTTACTCCGGCCAAGGTAAATCTGCGCTATTGCATCAGGAGTTAAGGCTGCAGCATTAGATGGGTGCACTACCACTGCAATTTCAGCGGCGACCGACAGGCTCAACAGTGCCAATGGCACTAACAGGAAGTTCTTCATTGATTCACTCCAGACTGGCATTACAACTTTTGACAAGTGTAGACCAGTATTCTGAACGTACTGAACTACAAGCAAAATTACCCATCCAAGTACCTCCTTCCACGTCCGCCGACAGGAAATGGCTGCGCAACACTGGTACTTGGGCAGGGTGTCAGTTAAAATACGCGCCATTTTTCCGTCCGACTGTTACAGGCAAATTCTGACCATGAGTAAAAAGCTGCACATCAAAACCTGGGGCTGCCAGATGAACGAATACGATTCATCAAAAATGGCTGACTTATTGGATGCCACTCATGGCTATACCCTGACCGAAGAAGCCGAAGAAGCTGATGTGATTTTGTTAAACACCTGCTCTATCCGCGAAAAAGCCCAGGAAAAAGTCTTCCACCAGCTGGGCCGGTGGCGCCCGCTGAAAAAGAAAAACCCAAATTTAATCATCGGTGTCGGTGGTTGTGTTGCTTCACAGGAAGGCGCAGCTATCCGTGAACGTGCCCCTTTTGTCGACATCGTATTTGGCCCGCAAACGTTGCACCGGTTGCCGGAAATGATCAACGCAGTGCGCGGTGACCGCTCACCTGTCGTTGACGTATCTTTCCCTGAAATTGAAAAGTTTGACCGTTTACCAGAGCCAAAAGCAGAAGGCCCGACTGCTTTCGTCTCTATCATGGAAGGCTGTTCCAAATACTGTACTTTCTGCGTAGTGCCGTACACCCGCGGCGAAGAAGTCAGCCGGCCACTGGATGATGTGCTGTTGGAAATCGCGCAACTCGCGGAACAAGGCGTGCGTGAAGTGAACCTGTTAGGCCAGAACGTCAATGCTTACCGCGGTGAAACTCATGACGGCCAAATCTGTCATTTCTCAGAGTTATTGCGCCTGGTAGCCGCCATCGACGGCATCGACCGTATTCGCTACACCACTTCGCATCCGGTCGAATTTACCGACGACATTATCGAAGTGTACCGCGACGTACCGGAACTGGTGGATCATCTGCATCTGCCGGTACAAAGCGGCTCTGACCGCATTCTGACGCTGATGAAACGCAATCACACTGCACTTGAATACAAAGCCAAGATCCGCAAACTGAAGAAGATCCGGCCAAATCTTTCGATGTCATCTGACTTTATCATCGGCTTCCCCGGTGAAACTGCGGAAGATTTTGCCCAGACTATGGAGCTTATCAGCAGCATCGGTTTTGACATGAGCTTCAGCTTTATCTACAGCGCCCGCCCGGGCACCCCGGCAGCCGACCTGCCGGATGACGTACCGGAAGAAGAGAAAAAGCAGCGTTTATATATTCTGCAGGACCGTATCAACCAGCAATCGCTGCAAATCGCCCGTGGCATGCTCGGCACTGAACAACGCATCCTGGTTGAAGGCCCATCGAAAAAAGATTTGATGGAACTGACCGGCCGTACCGAAAATAACCGCGTAGTGAATTTCGAAGGTACGCCTGATATGATTGGCCAATTCGTTGATGTGCGCATCACAGACGTATTCACCAACTCACTGAAAGGCGTGGTGGTACGCACTGAAGCTGAGATGGGCCTGCGCCGCGAAGTGTCGCCTCAGCAAATTATGGCGCGCCAGCAAAAACCGGATAACGCGCCGGATGCCTTGGGTGTGGCCACTTATCAGCCTTGATCCAAAGGCATAAATGCGGCAGTCT
>CAMLNG010000074.1 GCA_946481195.1 uncultured Chromatiaceae bacterium | reverse complement strand
GTTGATATTCTTGGCTATGCCGGCAGACACCTGCTTTTCAAGCGCTTGCTGCGCTTCGGTGTCATCATCAAGCTGATACTGAATAAATTTAAGCATAACGTCTCTGCCAAAAAAGAAAGATCAGCAAGGCACGGGCGGCCTCCGCTGCTGAGAGTGAATTGTATAATGCGCCCGAAGGTTTTGATCCGGCAAACAATTTTTATGCCAGCCTGTCACGGCAAAATGCTGACGCTAGCAGTTACCGGCGAGTCTCGATTGGAAGATCGCCAGTGCATTGGCCACCGCATCATCCATATTAAAGTACTTGTACTCAGCGAGACGCCCCAGCACCACTAATTGCGGGTACTCCGCGGCCAAAGCCTGATATTGCTGGTAACGCTGCTGGTTTTCACTGGTAAACACCGGATAATATGGGATATTTTTCGCCGGGTCGTTTTTGTCGTAATCCTGAGGATATTCAAGCACTATCGTTGTGCCAGCACCAGTGTCACCCAAAATATGCTTAAATTCGGTGATACGGGTCAGGTCAGGCGCCAGTGGATAGTTCACCGTAGTCGCCGTTTGATAGTACGGATATTCGTAGCTTTGAAAGACAAACTGCAACGAACGGTATGGTAAATCACCACACTGATAAGCAAACAACTGGTCGAGCATGCCGGTATAAATCACAGTGCCCGGAAAAATCTCGCCGTCAAAACTAACTTTGCCATCAGCCAGCGTTAGACGGGTTAATGCATCAACACCAGTCTTGGTATCTATATTCGGGTGCGCCAGCATAGCGCCAATCATTTGACTATAACCGCCAACCGGCATCGCCTGATAAGTGTCATGGAAATAGCGGTCATCGCGGCTCAGCACCACTGGCACCCGGGATAATACAGCCGGATCTATTTGCTCAGCACTGATGCCCCACTGGCGCATAGTGTATTGCACGAAAATATTGTCGTAGATCCAATCAGCTAACTGCTGCAACGCTGCAACACCGGATTGACGTAATTCGAGGATCGGTACCCTGGCACCGGCACCATAGCGTTCCACTAATTGTAGTTCCAGCAATTTAGCCTGCTCTGGCTGGTATAGCCGGTATAAGGAATTGAGATTAAACGGCAGTGGGATTTGTAAATCACCGATTTTTGCCAGCACTTTGTGTTCATATGGCTGCCATGTCGTGAAACGGCTCAGATAGTCCCAGACCGGTTTTTTATTAGTATGAAACAGATGCGGTCCGTATTTGTGGATCAGACAGCCAAACTGGTCCCTTTCATCAAAGCAATTGCCGGCCAGATGCGGTCGTTGGTCCAACACTAACACCCGCCAGTTCAGCAGGGTGGCCATTTGTTCAGCCATCACAGCTCCGGACAAACCGGCGCCAACAACTATCGCATCATACTGCATGCTCACCCCACAAGATTTGCCGGACATCTTTTGGATTTGTCCGTAACTCAAACGCCTGCTGATGCCGGCCATCGAACCATAATGGTTGCTTTGCTGAACGTTCTATCATTTGCAAGAACAAATCATCTTCTTGATTTTTCAAGAAAAACAACGCAGCTGCAAAATACTGATGGTTCACACCCAGTTGAATAACATCTGAACTCACGCCAAAACGCTCACCGAGCCGGCAGGCACTGACCAATTCTTCAGTGACTTGTACTCGCCGGGCGGCACTTTGCTGTGTCATCGCACAAAAACTGTTTGGGTGCACCCGATAACGGCCAAATACTTGCGGCAACAGGTCAACAGTGCCCTGTAAAAAACCTGCATTCATTATATGCCAGGGGTAATCACAAATGATTTTGCTGCCATGGTCTAATGCCTGTAGCAGTGAATCATGGCGGCGGAACATGATACTGCTGGCCTGTAGAAAAGTACCGTAGCGGATCAAATGGCTGATATCGGCTTTTTGCGGAATATAAACAGCATTATAAAACTCTTTGGAATACCACTTGAGCCGGGCACCAGTCACAGTATCGAACATATCTGATTCGTGATAGCTGATAGCGCAACCGGGATTTGCATCCAGATAGTCCACCTGTGCCTGCAATTTTCCGGGCAGTGCAACGTCGTCGCCATCCAGGTAAGCAATATAGTCACCGCGGGCAGCCCGCAGCAGGTTTGCCATACTGCCGATCAGCCCTGTGTTGCTAGTATTATCCAGCACTTTTAACTGAGGGAACGCCGGTTCAAGATAACGGATCACATCGCGGGTATTGTCTGGCGAGCAGTCATTACACACTAATACTTCAAAATCAAAGGTCGTTTTCTGCGCCAAAACGCTGAGTAAGCATTCTTGGATGTAGGCGGCAAATTTAAAGGCAGGAATAATGACACTGAGTTTCACGCGTTACCTCGGCATTGAAATACGCTAAGCATGCCCTCAGCACGCAACCAGCTACAGCATAAGTGGTCAATTGAAATGCGACAAGATGACGTCAAAAATTACCATAGCTATCAATAGCTTTTCGACCGTTCTGCAGATTAATCAAAGCGCCACCAACTCGCTGTCGCTCGTCGGCAACCTGCTGTTGCCGTGCCTGTACCCATGCCAGTTCGGCTTCCAGTACTGCTTTGTCCGCTTCTGTTGCATGAGCACAAAACGCTTCTAATTCCCGTTGATACTGAGCCCATGAATCAGCGAACTCAGTGAGGTCATAGTCTTCGATTGTCAACAGCATTTCAATCACCGCTTTACGCTGTGCAATGCTGGTCAGCTGGCTATTCATGCGGACGCCAGATTTTGCCGTGAATCGCGATCGGCTAGCATCCGGAAACCGAGTTCACGTTCACTGACCGGAATTTGGTCCCAGGCCGATTTAATTTTCAACATGATTTCAATGACGTCGTCGATTTTTTCGACGCTGCTTTCACGACTGGCTAACATCAGGTGATTGACCATAAAATCATATAACGACCAGAGATTCTGCGAAACCTCGCCACCAGCATCCATATCCAGCGAGTGTTGTAATGCAGTGATAATACTCATGGCTTTAGACATGGTCTGTGATTTTCCGACAAAGTCTTTCCGCTCGATACAACCACGGGCTTTGGCCATGTTCTCCAAGGACCCCTGCATCAACAGTTGAATGACGCGATGCGGATCTGCCACCGCCAGGTCGTTTTTTACACCGACCGATTTATATGCGTTGATACCGTAACTCATCTGAAACTCCTGTGATCATCGGATGCTGGATAAAGATGCCAGCTGCGAACTTAACATTGACGACGTGCTTTGCAACTGACCTAATTGCGAATCCAGCGCGCCATAACGTTGCCGCAAAGTATTCTCGTAACTTTCTATATATCGGGTGTAGGCTTCGCGATCTTTAGTATTTTTTGTCAGGCTGTTTTTAAGTGATGTTTCTTTGTTCTCCAGTAAACCGCCTTTTTGCGTGAACTGGGTCACCAGATTGGTGATGGTTGCATTGAAACCATCAGCGTTACCAAATAATTTGGCAATGCCATCAAAGTTATCTTTCAGCGCCGCATCAAGCCGCTCGCGGCCTGATGAAGTGCCAATTTTGGTGGAAGAAATCTCTAACCGACCATTGTTGGTCATGGTGATACCCATCGCGTAGAGATTATTCAGGCCTGGCTCGGCAGAGCTCACTGCTTTCCCGAGTGCGCCAGTTACCATATTGAGCATGCTACGGACCGTCGGATCACTATTTAACGCGCCACCTTCACTGACGACAGTCTTGCCATCAGAGCCCAACACGCGATTTTTGGTTAGGGATTCAACTTCAGTGACAAGCGCGTTATAGCTATCGATGAAGGCTTTGAGTTTGTCTTCAGTACCTTTTTTGTCGGTGGCTATGGTTAAGGTCGCATTGTTGCCATCAGGCGTGACATTCTGCACCGTAAACTCAGTATCCTGCAGCGCGTTAGTGAAGGTATTCGTTTTACTGAAGGTACTGATGCCATCAATGATAACTTCAGCACTGGCAGCAGCTTTAGTAACAGTTAACCCTGCTGTCCCGCCACTATTGGGCACTGTCGAAATGGCATCCAGTGCAGCATTGTTATTGGTAATACTTAAATCATTGGCAGCCCCGGTAATGCTGGACGTCAGTACCAGCTTGGTCCCTACCGAGCCACCCGCGTTGATAATGTTCGCGCTCACGCCAAAATTATCTTTATTGCTGTTGATGGCCTGACGAAGTTCATCGAGCGTCATATTGGCCGTGACATTGACCTTAAAGCTTTTGCCACCGGCGCCGAAGGTTAACTCCCCTGCCGTCGTACTGACTACAGCAGAGGCAGATGCATAAGCTGCATCTGCACTTTCTACTCTGCTGCCTGAGGCCAACGTTTTGACTTTCATGTCAAACACACCAGGAGCTGCTGTGGTTTTCGCAGTAGCCTCCAGGTATGTTTTGGTATCTGTAGGTTGTTTGACAGTTGCAGTACGGGCGTTGAGGTTATCCAGACTCAACGCCTTGACTGCATCCTGAAATTTAGACATTGCAGATTTCAGTTTACCGTAACCAGACAAGGAGGAATCCAGGCTTTTTTTCGTGTCATCTAAACGGGCTTCTTTCGTCATCCGTTCAGCTTTCACCAATTGTGTGACCAAACTTTCCAGATCTAAGCCAGAGGCCGACCCTAGGGCACGGATAGCCATGATTTCTCCTCGCTGTATTTACACCTTACTGTTGATCAGCAAACCTGTTGCTGACCCGAGATCATCTTGCAACTTTTTGATCGCACTTGCCATTTTTAGCACTTCTTCGCCCGGGATCTGCCGGATCACATCTTTGGTTTCAAAGTCGATGACTTTCACCACTGCTTTTCCGGAGTTCTCGTCCACTGAAAAGTTCAGTGTACGCATCTGTGCATTCACAAACTGGTTAATGCTTTCTACCGCATCCCCAAGCTCTGCCGCTGTCGGTGCTGGCTGAGCTTTAGTTTGCGCGGCATCCTCAGCAGGCAGCTTTTTTGCCTCCTGAGACTGTCGGGTTGCAGTCCTGACCTCTTGGTCGACCACTGCAAGTCCTTGCGGTGGTTGTACATTACGTTGGCTTCTACCAACGTTCAGTTCGACTGAGTTCATGATCTGTCACCTCGTATCGGCCGGCGTGGCGGTAACTTAAATATAGTTTCCGCCCGACCGGACAACATCAGAATTAACCCAGTAAAGATAATGCAGATTGCGGACGAGTGTTAGCTTGCGCCAATACTGTTGTACTCGCTTGCTGCAAAATCTGTGCCCGTGTTAATTCCGCAGTTTCTTTCGCGAAGTCAGTGTCACGGATCCGGCTGCGTGCAGCAGAAACGTTTTCTACAACGTTACTTAAGTTACGGATAGTTGACTGGAAGCGGTTTTGTAACGCACCGAGGTCGGCACGTTTGCTATCGATAGTTTTAATTGCGCTGTCGATGGTAGCTAACGCAGTTGAAGCGCCGCCAACAGTTGCAATTGTTAAACTGGCTAAGCTCAGACCTGAAGCGCCAAAACCACCGGCACGTGAAAGGTTCACACTAATAGTCTGACCCGCGTTTGCACCGACCAGGAACTTGGCAGAATAACCGCCTTTCAGAATATCGACACCACCAAACTGAGTGTTTTGTGCGATACGGCTGATCTCTGTTTTCAGCGCAGACACTTCTTTTTGCAGAGCCGTGCGGTCTGCAGAGTTGTTAATACCGTTTTGGGATTGAACTGCCAGTGTACGGATACGCTGCAGAGAGTTGGTGATTTCATCCAACGCACCTTCAGCAACCTGAGAGGCAGAGATACCGTCGTTGGCGTTACTGATTGCCTGATTCAGACCGTTAACCTGAGAGGTTAAACGGTTGCTGATTTGCAAGCCTGCAGCATCGTCCGCTGCACTGTTGATACGGAAGCCTGAAGACAGACGTTTATAGGCTGTATCCAGCGCTGTACCTGAAGTTAATAATTGGCGCTGTGCGTTCAGCGCCGAGACGTTGGTGTTTACTGCTAAAGCCATAAGTCACTCCTTAAAAGTCGAGTCGGGTCTGCAAACCGTCGGCAACTTCTTGATTAAGCGGATTCCCGCAATTTTCGCCAAACTGCAATTTGGCTTAACTGGGGTATCGGCAACAACTTTCAGGACTTTAGGAAAAAAAGGCAATTTTTTTCCTTTTTTATCAAAAAATAATTTTTTACTTTATTATCAACCACTTAATTTGTGCATATTTTTGCCGAAATGACTCTTACATCGCGAATAACGGCAGATATCAGCCATATTCCGCTTTTGATACTGCATTGAATTGCAAAAGATTGCCACTGGGCCAAAAGTTCTAAACGTTCTTGCTTGAGTTGGGGGGGAGCGACAGGTAAGAAAAGTGATTGGAGTTGACGCACAGTAGGCTTGGCCAATTTGCCTGCCGTAAAAATAAGAGCGCCCCTGCCCGGTACCCGGACAGGGGCGTTCGTCCCTGAAGCATCCTGTTTCCTGCTAGCTGCCGGATTAACCCAGCAGCGATAACGCAGATTGTGGACGCTGATTTGCCTGTGACAGGATAGTAGTACTGGCCTGTTGCAGGATCTGCGAGCGGGTCAGTTCAGCTGTTTCTTTAGCGAAATCAGTATCCCGGATCCGACTACGTGCAGATGACACGTTTTCAACGATATTACTCAGGTTGCGAATCGTAGACTGGAAGCGGTTTTGCAAAGCACCTAAATCCGCCCGCTTGCTGTCGATTGTTTTAATTGCACTGTCAATGCTGGCTAATGCCGCAGAGGCGTTGGCAACTGTCGCAATCGACAGTGTCCCGATGCTTAAACCCGACGCACCAAAACCACCTGTTCTTGACAGATTGACACTGATGTTCTGGTTTGCATTGGCGCCAACCAGGAACTTGGAAGAATAGTTTCCGTTTAACAGTGCCACACCACCAAACTGGGTTGTGGTTGCGATCCGGCTGATTTCCGTTTTCAGCGCGGAGACTTCTTTTTGCAGCGCAGTCCGGTCGGCTGAGTTGTTAATCCCGTTTTGGGATTGAACTGCCAGCGTGCGGATCCGTTGCAGTGCGTTGGTGATTTCGTCCATTGCACCTTCAGCCGTCTGAGCCAGAGAAATACCGTCATTGGCGTTTCTGATAGCTTGATCCAAACCCTGGATCTGACTGGTTAAGCGGTTGCTGATTTGCAGACCCGCTGCATCGTCAGCTGCACTGTTAATGCGAAAGCCTGACGATAAACGTTTAAACGAACTGTCCAGTGAATTGCCTGAGTTAATCAGCTGACGCTGAGCATTTAACGCTGAAACGTTAGTGTTTACATATAATGACATAGCGTCATCCTCCGGTTGTGTAATACGTAGCCATAAAAGCCGTCCTCTTTTCTTCGACAAGTGCCGCCGTTATCTGGTCAGGCGGCAGTGTCATAAGTCCTTGTCATGGTCTGGTCGATAAATGCTGGAAGACTCCAGACCGCTTAGTATTCAGTGGGGCGTCACCCGCCCCGGTTCAGTTCAGCCTTAACCCTGCAGCAGCGATAACGCTGACTGTGGTCTTTGGTTGGCCTGTGACAAAATCGTGGTACTGGCCTGCTGCAGGATTTGTGAGCGGGTCAGTTCTGCGGTTTCTTTGGCGAAATCGGTATCTTTGATCCGGCTGCGCGCTGAGGAGACGTTTTCCACAATGTTGGATAAGTTGCGGATAGTGGCCTGGAACCGGTTCTGAATTGCACCGAGGTCAGCCCTTTTGGAGTCGATAATGGTGATAGCACTGTCAATCGAAGTCAGTGCTGCTGAAGCACCGGCCAGCGTCGCAATGGACAAGTTCGCCAGGTTCAGGCCTGAAGTGCCATAACCACCACCGGTACGTGAAATGTTCACGCTGATGTTCTGACCTGCATTGGCCCCCACCAGGAATGTGGAGGAATATTTGCCGTCCAATAGTTTTACGCCACCAAACTGAGTCGTGGTTGCAATCCGGCTGATCTCTGTTTTTAAGGCAGAGACTTCTTTTTGCAGGGCAAGACGGTCACCAGAACTGTTGATACCATTTTGCGATTGCACTGACAGCACGCGAATACGCTGCAAGGCTGTGGTAATTTCATCCATCGCACCTTCGGCAACCTGCGATAGTGAAATCCCGTCATTTGCATTTCGGATGGCCTGGTCCAGGCCCTGTATTTGGCTGGTTAACCGGTTACTGATTTGCAGACCTGCTGCGTCATCAGCCGCACTGTTGATGCGGAAACCAGATGATAAGCGCTGGAAAGAAACATCAAGGTTCTTGCCAGAGTTAATAAGTTGACGTTGGGCGTTTAATGCCGATACGTTGGTGTTGACAAATAATGCCATGGTTCTTTCTCCTGAACTTATGTTTAATGACGCGAGACATCTTTATATTATTTAACTCACTCATTATATATATCGGAAGAAGAACAATATTCTTTAGATTATTTTATTAAAATCCCACGGAATAAAACAATATCAAATAAATAAAAATAAAAAAGGCCACACAATAATGTATGGCCAATGAGCAAAAAGCTCAGGAGTTGTATCAAACCGTTAAAGTATTCTATTTATTTTTATTAGCCTTGCAATAAGGATAAAGCTGATTGTGGCCGCTGATTCGACTGTGCCAGAATAGTTGTGCTGGCTTGTTGTAAAATCTGGGCGCGGGTTAATTCTGCTGTTTCTTTCGCGAAATCGGTGTCGCGAATGCGGCTGCGCGCTGATGACACGTTTTCGACGATATTCGATAAGTTACGGATTGTTGACTGGAAGCGGTTCTGTATCGCACCCAAGTCTGCCCGTTTGGCATCAATCGCATTGATGGCACTGTCAATCGCGGTTAAAGCTGTTGAAGCGCCTGCCAGGGTCGCAATCGAAATATTCGACAGATTCAACCCTGACGTGCCGTAGCCACCGCCAACCCGTGAGATATTGACGCTGATGCTTTGACCGGCATTCGCACCAACCAAAAAGGTTGATGAGTACTTGCCATCCAGGATCTTCACGCCACCAAACTGCGTGGTGTTAGCGATCCGGCTGATTTCCGCCTTCAGCGCTGATACTTCTTTTTGCAGCGCCAGCCGGTCAGACGAGCTGTTGATACCGTTTTGTGATTGTACCGACAACACCCGGATCCGTTGCAGCGCTGTGGTAATTTCATCCATCGCGCCTTCAGCAACCTGCGCCAGCGAAATACCATCATTCGCGTTGCGTATTGCCTGATCCAGACCTTGGATTTGACTGGTCAGACGGTTACTGATTTGCAGACCTGCTGCGTCATCAGCTGCACTGTTGATCCGTAAACCAGAAGATAAACGCTGGAAAGCGGTGTCTAATGATTTACCTGAGTTAATCAGCTGACGCTGGGCGTTCAGCGACGAGACGTTGGTGTTAACAAATAAGGCCATGATACTTTTCTCCTGAGTTTTATATTTTGCAAGCTTATTTTTTTATTGTGCCTGCTTAATTAATGTAACGGCCGCCCCCAGGAAAACTTGAGCATTTTTTGCACTACCCCCTTATTTTTAAAGGCCTGCAAGGCAATGTACTTTCTATTAACAAGGCAATAAATTGCCTGTTTTAGCTGGTATTTATGCAAAAACTATCTGATTTCGCGCTCGGTAGGTTTTAAATTGCTAAAAAGCAGAGTTTTCAAGAAATAACAGCGGCAGTTTTCTGCCAGCCTTAATTTGCGTACTGGCAGAGCTATCGGAGATAATTTGCAATAAAAGTGGTAATTTAGCGGATATAGTCAAAAAGACTGGTATTCGTGACGCGCTGAAAGGTATTTTGCACTGCTTGCAGCGCAGTTTCCTGTTTGGTTAATTCAGTCAGGGCTTCGGCATAATCAACTTCATAAATTTGCGCCCGGAACGCTTTATTGGTGATTTGCAGGTCTTCGTTTCCTTCAAACACTGAATCCAACACGTTCTGTCTGCCGCCAACCCCGGAAACGCCCGAGTCAATTTTTAACGCAGCATTGTCCAGTTGCACTAATGCATCAGCAATCGCATCATTCAGGGGCCGGCCGGACACCTGATCAGTCTCGATTGAATTAATTAGATCTTGCAACGTGTTCAGGATGTTCTTTTTCTCTGGCGCCTGCAGTGTGAAATCCATCTGACCTGGCCCAGAGCCCTGTGTTTGCAGGCTCAGTCCCTGAAAGTTAACTGCCTGACCAGAGGTATAGGTTCCTGTAACCGGTGGCGTTAAGCTTGCACCGTTTCGTCTGATTTCGTAGTTATTTGCAGCGTCTACAACCAATCGGTAATTATTGTTAGCCGCGGTCTGAGCGTCATAATTCTGCCGGTAGAAGTCGTCAAAGACGGATTGGTTCTGCACATTGATACTGCCCGAAGTCAGACCACCTGCTACTGTTGGCGTCGTTGTTTTATAACGGGCATTCACATCTTCAAACAGCACTTTGCCGCTGTCATTACTTGGGATAGTTACTGTAGGGGAAACCTGAAGTGCTTTTTGTCCCTCATCGCCCTTATATTCATAAAGGCCTGTGGCCTGATTCAGACTATAGGGCTGAGTTTCCTGCTGAAAACCGGAAAACAGATAACCGCCATTAGCATCCTTTTGATTCATCAGGTCGAACATCTGGTTTTTAATGTTATCCAGTTGCTTGGCTATCGCGCTGCGGTCCTGCTGAGAATAAGTGCCGTTGCCCAACGACACAATCAGACTACGAGCCTGATCACTGGAGGTTCTTAAACTACCAAGCACGGTTTCCTCAATACTCAGGCTGTTTTTCAGCAAAATACTGTTGTTCTGATATTGACTCACCTGAGAAATTTGTTGGTCTAATGCAACGACCCGGGCTGAGCCCGCCGGGTCGTCAGATGGACTCAGGATCTTGGTTTGTTTTTCCAGCTTGGCGCTGGCATTTTGCAGCTTTTCTTGCGCATTGAGGATAGCGTTCAGGTTGATTTGATATTTCTGATTAAATGAAAGTCGCATCAGTTACTACCTCGCCGCGGACAATAAAGTGTCAAAAATGGTCTGGGATGTGGAAATAATCTTCGCAGCTGCGGCATAAGACTGCTGGAATCTGATCAGATTCGCCGCTTCCTCGTCGAGATTCACCCCGGAAACCGATTCATACCATGCCTGAGATTGCGCTAACAATGCTTTAGAAGATTCAGTGGCGATTTTCACCTGACTGGTTTTTTCGCCAATAAAGCCGACCATCACACCGTAACCTTCGTTCAGACTCATCTGATTATCGGC
>CAMLNG010000073.1 GCA_946481195.1 uncultured Chromatiaceae bacterium | reverse complement strand
AGGCCCTTGGAGATGAGTTCAACGCAACGTTGAGGGATTGAGAATGGCGCTTACCAAAGCCGATTTAGCAGAACGTTTATTTACTAAGTTTGGCATCAGCAAACGCGACGCCAAAATGATAGTAGAGGCATTTTTTGAAGAGATCCGTCTCGCCCTTGAAACCGGCGATCAGGTCAAACTGTCAGGCTTTGGTAACTTTGACCTGCGGGTGAAAAATCAGCGGCCGGGTCGCAACCCGAAAACGGGTGAAGACATTCCAATTTCTGCCCGCTGTGTCGTGACCTTCCGTCCGGGGCAGAAATTAAAAAGCCGGGTTGAAGTCGGCACTGCCAAAAAATAACGGCAGAAACTGCAGTAGAAAAAGCGCAATGGCTCGGCCAGTGCGCTTTTTTTTTGCCGGGAAACTGGCGTGCAACTTGCTGATCTGGATAAATATTTCACAATCAACTGATCCAATATACCGGCAGGATTGTAATGACCCCATCTTCTGAATTACTTCATGTGACTATGAAACTCAAAATTGGCATCAGTGCCTGTGTCCTTGGCCAGAAAGTCCGCTTTGACGGTGGCCATAAACAATCTGAATTTTGTACTGCAACTTTATTACCTTTCGCTGATTTTGTACCGTTTTGCCCGGAGCAGGCGCTTGGCATGGGTGTACCACGACCAGCGATCAGGCTGATGAAAAACGCCGCTGAGCAAATCCGGCTGGTCAATAACAAAGACGCCAGCATTGACCATACCGACGCCATGCAGGCGCTTTGCGCCGAACGGCTGCCGCAAATGGCGGATTTTTGCGGTTATATTGTCTGCGCCAAATCACCGAGCTGTGGTATGGAACGCGTGCGCTTAGTGGATGAAAAGGGGGCACAGCTTGGCAAAGTTGCGGTTGGGCTTTTTACCCGCGAACTGATGCAGCGTTACCCCTGGTTACCGGTCGAAGAAGATGGTCGGTTGCTCGATGCCGGCATCCGCGAAAGTTTTGTCACGCGGATTTATGCTTTAGCACACTGGCAGCAGCTGATGGCGGACGGTTTTAGCATCGGCAAGCTGGTGAAGTATCACAGCCAATATAAGTTTGTGTTACTGGCGCATCATCCAGTGGCGTATCGTGAATTAGGCCGTTTAGTGGCACAAGGAAAACTATTTGCGCCAGCGGAGTTGGCAAACCGGTATCTGGTCGCGATGCAACAGGCATTGGCGCAGCCAACGACACGGAAAAACCACGCCAATGTGCTGATGCACCTGCAGGGTTTCTTTAAAAAAGTGTTATCCAGTGCAGCCAAAGCAGAGCTATTGCAACTGATTCATCAATACCGTCTGGGGCACATTCCACTGCTCGCGCCATTAACCTTGTTAAAACACCATTTGCGGCTGCATCCGGATGATTATGTCGCTTGTCAGCGTTATCTGCAGCCGTTCCCGACTGAGCTTGGAGTGCGGATATGAGCCGTTTTCAGCTGGTATGGCTGAGAAATGACTTGCGCCATTATGACAATGCTGCACTTTCGGCTGCCGCGCAAACCGGGTTGCCAGTCGTCGCGGTTTTTATCGCTACGCCACAAACCTGGCAACAACACGATATGGCACCGATCAAACAGGACTTGATCCGCCGCCGTGTGGTGGCACTACAGCAGGAGCTGGCATTCATTGGCATCCCGCTTATCGCTATAGAAGCGCAGCGCTACAGCGATTGTGCCGGCATCTTGTTTAAACTGGCGCAGCTAGGTGCGGCCGGGCTATATGGCCAAACTGAATATGAGCTGCGGGAGCAACAGCGTGACCAGTCAGTAACTGCCACGATGAATGCTATTGGTGTGCCTTGTTTCTGGTATGACAGCCAATGTGTGATGCCGCCGGGGTCGGTGCGCAGCAAAACCGGTGATGTTTATAAAGTTTTTACTCCTTTTAAGAAAACCTGGCTGACTTTGCTGCAGCAAAAAGGCGTGAAGGTGCTGGGTAAACCTCAGGTGCAAAGCAGTATAACGCTGGATATCACTGGCTTTAGTGCGATGCACTCAGGCGACAACAGTTCAGCACTTTGGCCGGTCGCTGAACAGCAAGTGCTGGATTTACTTCGTAGTTTTTGCCGCGAGCGGGTGCAGGATTATCAGCAGGCGCGTGATTTCCCGGCCATTGCCGGCACTTCGACCTTGTCGGCATATTTTGCCATTGGTGTGGTTTCAGCACAGCAGGCTGTGGCGCGGCTGCAGGCAGAAGCCAACACCACGATGTGGCAGGACAGCACCGGCGCAGCGGTTTGGCTGTCGGAGCTTATCTGGCGGGAATTTTATAAGCATATTCTGGTGGCCTATCCACAGCTGATTAAGCACCGGGCTTTTCAGGCGGACACCGAAGCTATTGTCTGGGGCAATAACGAGGCCTGGTTTGCCGCCTGGTGTGAAGGCCGCACCGGGTATCCGATTGTAGATGCTGCGATGCGGCAGTTGAATCAAACCGGCTGGATGCACAACCGGCTACGCATGATCACGGCGAGTTTTCTGGTAAAAGATTTACAAATCGACTGGCGCTGGGGTGAGCGTTATTTTATGTCGAAGCTTATCGATGGCGAATTTGCCGCCAACAACGGGGGCTGGCAGTGGGCTGCTTCCACAGGCACAGACGCCGCGCCGTATTTCCGTATTTTTAATCCGGTGACGCAAAGCGAAAAATTCGACCCTAAAGGTATTTTCCTGAAAAAGTATCTGCCTGAACTGGCGGGTCTGTCAGGGAAACAGCTGCATTGGCCGCACCCGCTGCCAATGTCAGTGCAGTATTTCCGCCCTGTGGTTGATCATGCCAAGGCCCGGCTGCGTACATTAAATATGTTTAAAGCTGCGCGCGGTGAATCGGCAGAGGGTCTGCCGGATGAAACCGCCCAGCTGGCCTTTGGATCATCGGACGGACTTTAAGTAATGCAAACTGAATCATCAACAGTATTGGCGCCCCAGCCGTCGGCATCAGAGCGGCTGGCGCTTTTTGTTGATTTCTACAATCAACTGAATTTCGACAATCTCACAACCTTAAAGAATTTGTATGCCGACAACGTCGAATTTATCGACCCGGTGCATCACATTTCGGGCCTGGCAGCACTGGAACAATATTTTGCTCACGCCTACCAGAATCTGCAGCAATGTGAATTTGAGATGGGTGCACATGGTGTTGGTCCGCATTGGGGTTTTGTCAGCTGGCAGATGCGGTTTCGTCATCCGGCGATTGGCGCAGGTGAGTTGATTGTGGTCGATGGCAGCACTGAACTCACTTATGACGCCGCTGGCAAAATTGTGCGCCATCGCGATTATTACGATTTAACCCAAATGGTTTATCAGCATTTACCAGTGCTTGGCTGGCTGACCGCAAAGGTCCGCAGCCGGATGGCACAAGCCTGATCTCAGGTATTTTTCAGCGATTTTATTTCAAGGAAAATCTCCATGCGTATTGCAGTGATTGGCGGTGGCATCGCCGGCATGATGAGCTGGTATCTATTAAGGCAGCAACATCAGGTCACGTTATTTGAAGCCGGCAACTATCTCGGCGGCCATACCGCGACTGTCGATGTCAGTGTCAATGGCCGGCAGTATGCCGTCGACACCGGGTTTATTGTGTTTAACAACTGGACCTATCCACTGTTTAACCGCTTTATTGCCGAACTCGGCGTGTCGTTTCAGCATACGACCATGAGTTTTGCGGTGACAGACAGAGCCGCAGATTTTGAATACAACGGCAACAATCTGTGGAGCTTGTTTGCGCAAAAGCGCAATCTGCTGCGGCCTTCGTTCTGGCGCATGCTGCGTGACATTGTGCGTTTTAATAAAATCGCCAAGCAGGCGGTTGCCGATAATAGTGCCGATTTAGATTTACCTATTGATGCCTTTTTACAAAAACACCAGCTCGGCCATGACATGCGCGATAAATATCTGTTGCCGATGGGGGCCGCAATCTGGTCAGCTGGTTTAACTGCGATGCCAGATTTTCCGCTGCGGTTTTTCCTGCAATTTTGCAACAACCATGGTTTGCTGAACATCAATGACAGGCCCCAGTGGGCCGTGATCAAAGGCGGCTCGCGCGAATATGTCAAAGCCATGCTGGCCAAATGTGGCAGTGACGGCATTCGGCTGAACAGTCCTGTGGCTAAGGTCCGTCGTTTTGACGAGTCGGTCGAAATTGCCCTTGCAGATGGCAGTACGGAACATTTTGATCAGGTGGTTTTTGCCTGCCACAGCGATCAGGCGCTTAAGATGCTGGCGGATGCAACACCAGTTGAGCAGCAGGTGTTAGGCGGTATCGCTTATCAGGATAACGATGTGGTGCTGCATACCGACATCCGTTTGTTACCCAAACGCAAAGCGGCCTGGGCCGCCTGGAACTACCTGTTAGGTGCTGACGCCGCCACACGTGCCACGCTCAGTTACAACATGAATATGCTACAGGGGATCAACAGTGACACCACTTTTGTCGTGAGCCTCAATGCCAGTGATCGCATCGCGCCTGAACAAGTGTTACGGCGTTTTACTTATGCCCATCCGGTTTATAACAACAGCACTATGCGCTCGCAGGCACGCCGCGGTGAGATCAATGGTCAGAACCGCAGTTATTACTGTGGCGCTTACTGGTATAACGGTTTCCACGAAGATGGTGTGCGTAGTGCAGTGGATGTTGCCGCCATGCTTGGGGTTCAATTCTGATGTCTGCCCACGCTATCTATCGCGGCCAGGTCGGTCATCAGCGCCTGAAGCCAAAGCCGCATGGATTGCACTATGACATCCAGTACTTTTGGCTGGACCTGGGTGCGCTGGCGGAACTGCCGCCGCAAATCCAGCGTGAGTCCTTTGGCGCTTTTTCTCTGCGCCGGCGCGACTATTTTCAAGGCTGCGCTGCGGTTGCCGGCATTACTGATTTAGCTGAAGCAGCACGGGTGCGCGCTGCAGCGCTTGGCGCCGATATTAGCGACATAGATCAGGTATTTCTGTTGTCGCCGCTGGCCAACTGGGGTGTCTATTTCAGCCCGCTCACGCAGTATTACCTGTATCGACAAGGGCAACCGCGTTATCTGCTGGCAGAAGTCAGTAATACACCGTGGAACGAACGTCATCATTATCTGGTGCCGCTGGGTGCAGATGGCGTCACAGAATTTAGTCATGCGAAAAACTTTCATGTCTCGCCGTTTAACCCGCTGGATATGCAGTATCACTGGCGTATTGCAGCGCCAGCAACGCAATTTAACTTGCTGCTGCAAAACAGCCGGCTTGGCGAGAAGGTATTTTCGGCCTGGTTCCGGCTGCAACGTGAAGCATTAGATGCACATAGCATTCGCCGGATGTTGATCCGCCAGCCATGGCAAAACGTACAGGTGGTTATACGCATTTATTGGCAGGCGTTGCTGTTGTTAGTCAAAGGTCTGCCATTTTATTCTCATCAAAAGCCAAAGGATCAATCGGTATGACATTAGCACTCAGTCAATCAGGTGATTATGCAGAGCCAGGATTGTTGGACCGCATTTGCCGTCGTCTGATACAGGGATATCTCGCCGGTTTGCAACATGGTTGTATCGAGCTGGTTGACCACAAAGACGAACTGATCCTCGGTGACGCCCATGCCGATTTGCGTGTGCGGCTGGAAGTGCGTGACCCGCGCTTTTATCAAAAACTGGTACTGGAAGGCTCAGTGGGTGCCGGTGAAGCTTACATGGATGGTTGGTGGCACACAGACCAACTGACCGCATTAGTGCGGATCTTCGCCCGCAATATGGCGCTGTTGGATTCTCTGGAGAGCGCCTGGGCGCGTTTAAGCAAACCGGCGCTAAAACTACTTGACTGGAAAAACCGCAATACCCTTGGCCAGTCGCGTAAAAACATTGCCGCGCATTATGATTTAGGCAATTCGCTGTACCGGCTCTTTCTGGATGAGAGCATGATGTATTCCAGTGCTGTGTATCCGACACCGGATAGCACGCTGGAGCAGGCGCAGCAGCATAAACTGCATTTACTGTGCGAGAAGCTGCAACTGAAACCGGGTGACCATCTGCTGGAGATTGGTACCGGTTGGGGCAGTCTGGCGATTTATGCTGCCACTCACTATGGCTGCAAAGTTACTACTACGACTATCTCGCGTGAGCAGTATGACTATGCGGCAGAACGCATCGCAGCAGCAGGTCTCACCGACCAAATTACCTTGTTATTCGAAGACTACCGGTTACTCACAGGCCAGTACGACAAGCTGGTGTCGGTGGAAATGATTGAAGCGGTCGGCAAGGAATATCTCGACAGTTACTTCGCTAAATGCAGTAGCCTGCTCAAAGCCAATGGTCTGATGGTGCTGCAGGCTATCACTATCGCGGATCAGCGTTTTGAGCATTACAGCAAAGAAGTCGATTTTATTCAGAAGTTTATCTTTCCGGGCGGTTTTTTGCCGTCGGTCACAAAAATGGCCGGCGCTGTGTGTCAGCATACCGACCTGGTGATCCGCCAGCTCAGTGATATTGGTCTTGATTATGCCCGTACTTTGGCTGACTGGTATCAGCGCTTTGAGCTGCAAAAAGAGCAGGTGCTGGCGCTTGGCTATGATCAGCGCTTTATCCGCATGTGGCAGTTCTATTTATGTTACTGCGAAGGCGGTTTCCTGGAGCGCGCGACCAGTACAGTCCATCTGGTACTGGCTAAACCCGGATTTAAAGACGCCGTCTGACAATTTACTAAAAATCTGACATTGTGTTATAACTTTCAAAAAGTTAACGGATGTCAGAACAGATGGAACCGCAGCTGAATCAGTATGGCAACGCGCAAAGTTTCGCGATTTCGGCAGGTGAACTTGCCGAAATCCGCCAGCTTCAGCACGAAGTGAAGGCGTTGCGGGCGCTGAACCGTCTGGCACTTGAACTGCACAGTATTACTTCGGAACTGAGTGTCTATCAGCGGGTTGTCCAGCTGGTCAGTGAAGCGCTTGAGTTTTCTGATTGCGGTTTGTTTGTCCCTTCAACTTCTGATCCGCAGCTGTTACAACGGGTTGCAGCCTGCGGGCTACGCGCCTGTGACAAAGCGGTGCCGCAATTTCAGCTCAATGACAGTGCCGGTTTAGTCGCGTTTGCGGCGCGGCAGCAACAAACGATTTATGTCGCCGACACCGCCGCAGACCCGCGTTATCTGGCGGGGCAGCTGCAATATGGCAGCGAATTGGTGGTGCCGGTGATGTCAGACGGCAAATTGCTGGCGGTGCTGGATTGCGAACATCCGTCGAAACATTTTTTTGCTGACAATCAATCTCTGCTTGAGCAAGTTGCTGAAGTGCTTGCTAGAAAGCTGGAACAACTGCAGGGGCTGGCAAACATTCAACATTCAGTGGCTCAGCTGGAATACGCTGGCCGGCTACAGAAAGTGTTGTTTAATATCGCTTCTCTGCAGTATGACGGCGATGCACCTGCGCAGTTTTATCAACAGCTACACCACAACGTCAATTCATTGATCTATGCCGAGAATTTTTTTATTGCGCTGTATGACAGTGACAATGAAGTGCTGCATTTTCCCTATTTTGCTGATTCACGCGAACATATAGGTCCGGATCAGTTTTATCCAAAAGAGATCCTGAATCATAGTCTGACCGGTTATGTATTTCGCACAGATAAGCCATTGCTGGCGGATAAAGCTCTGCTCGCGCAGTTAGATCGCGACCATATTGTGAAAGCTTATGGTGAACAGCCTGAATATTGGTTGGGCGTGCCGTTTAAATCGGAAGAAAATGTGCAGGGTGTTGTGGTTGTGCAGAGTTATGATGCTGAAAGGCATTATCAGCAGACAGACCTCGACTTGTTATTGTTCGTCAGTCAACACATCTGTAGTGCACTGGAACGGGTTTTTGTCCAGCAACGGCTGCTGCATCAGGCGCTGCATGATGCACTGACCAACCTGCCGAACCGGCTGTTGTTTTTAGACCGGGTCCGGCAGGGGTTTAAAAGACGGCGGCGTTATCCTGACCATGTGGTTGCTGTGGCTTATCTGGATCTGGACCGTTTTAAAATGGTTAATGATACCCTCGGTCACCAAATCGGTGACGAGTTCCTGGTCGCTGTTGCCCAGTTGCTGAAACGTTGCTTGCGGCAGAATGACACGCTGGCCCGGCTTGGTGGTGATGAATTTGCCATTTTACTCGATGACGTGCACAGCGAAGCGGATGTGGCAGAAGTGATGCAGCGGATTGGCCATCAGCTCAGCCAGGCCATCGTATTAAAACAGCACAAACTGCAGACCTCGGCCAGTATCGGCGTTGCCCTGGCAGACACTCATACTGAACTGGATGACACTGACGAGCTGATCCGCCGTGCTGATATCGCCATGTATCAGGCCAAGCAGGATGGACGGGGCGTCTATCGATTTTTCTCCGATGAAATGGACCAGCGTGCCGTTCGGCACTATCAACTTGAGATGGAAATTCAGGCTGCGCTGGAGCAGCAGCAATTTGAACTGCATTACCAGCCAGTTGTCGATCTGGAAACCGATAATACCGTAGGTTTTGAAGCCTTGATCCGCTGGCAACACCCGGAACGGGGATTTATTCCGCCCAACGATTTTATCCCGCTGGCAGAAGAACTTGGCTTATTAGGCGCGATTGATTTGTACGTGGTCCGTCAGGCTGTGCGGCAGATAAATCTCTGGTGGCAGAATTATGCTACGCCGTTTTATATCAGTGTGAATATCTCGGGCCGCAGCTTTTCGCTGCCGGATTTTGCGGACGCTGTGCTCCAGCAATTGGCGGCTCATCAGGTACCGGCACAATATCTGGCGATTGAGATCACTGAACGCGCACTGATAGACAAAATTGAACAGGCCAAAACCACCATTGCGCGGTTGCGTGCTGCGGGGATCCGGGTATTTTTGGATGATTTTGGCACCGGCTATTCCAGTCTGAGTTACCTGCACGAATTTCAGCTGGACGTACTAAAAATAGACCGCAGTTTTATTGCCGGGATCCGGCCGCGCATTCAGGAAAATGCCGTGGTCAATACCATCATTACGCTGGCGAAAACACTGAAGTTAAAAGTTATAGCGGAAGGTATCGAAAATAGTCTGCAACGGAAGATTTTGTCAGAGCTGGGCTGCGAGTCGGGGCAGGGGTATTGGTTCGCTGCGGCACTGCCACCGCGTCAGGCGGTAGAGTGGTTAAAATAAACCCGGTGTGGTCAGCACCGGGCGTTTTAACTATTTTTTCAGTTCGATTTTAGTCTCACTGATAACGATCTTGCCTTCTTTAAACAAAGCGCCAATGGCTTGTTTATAGACTTTTTTGCTGACGCCAAACAGCGCATAAATCGCTTCCGGCGAGCTTTTATCCGACAGCAGCAGAACACCGTCATTGTCACTGAGTTTTTGCAGAATTTGGCCGGTTAAGTCCAGGGTTTTGCCATAACCCGGTTTATCCAGCAACAAATCGATTTTGCCGTCACTACGCAGTTTGTTGACATAGGCTTTGCACTGATAACCACGGCGTAATTGTTTAAACACCTGATCTTTATATAAAAGTCCCCAGTGTTCGTTATTCACGACGACTTTAAAACCTAAGTCAGTTGGCTCAGCGACAACGATGGATACTTCATCACCGGCTTTGAGCTGTGGCGTAGTTTTGCCGATAAATTTATCCAGCTTGCTGGAAGCCACGATGCGGTTACTTTTATCAACAAAACAGTACACAAGATAGCTGTAGTCCTGCTGCATTGGCACGGCCTGCTCGGCAAAAGGCACCAGCAGGTCTTTTTTCAGACCCCAGTTTAAAAAGGCACCGACTTTTGTCACCGCAACGACGCGCATTTGCGCCACTTCGCCGACTTTGATCAATGGGCGTTCCGTGGTTGCGATTAGTTGATCTTCGGAATCCAGATATAAAAATACGTCAATACTGCTGCCGATATCGGCAGTGGCAGGGACATAGCGTTTTGGCAGCAGGATGTCGCCCCATTCTTTGCCATCGAGATAGACGCCGAAATCCACGCGTCTTTTCATGACCAGCCGATTGGTTTTTCCGAGAAACATTATGACTCCAATTGAAACAGGGGGGGATTGCTCTGCTGCAGCAGGCGCGGATTCAGCACCACAGAGTGATTTGAATCGGCAAACCACAACTGGCCTTCCTGAATGGTACATTGTAGCTGCATGGTGCGTTGGCACAACTCAGCCAGCGCCTGCGACTCAGCGGCATCGATAGCAACGACGGTCAGATTCGACAATTCACGCGCTGTTTTCTGGGCGTCTTTCCACCATTTATCAACAACGGTGCCGCCATAAGCCAGCACCATGCCTTGTTGTGCCCGGTGTGCGGCGCGGCGTAACAGTTTATCTTCAGGCAAACCCAGCTCAATCCAGAGTTCGATGTTGCCGCCGTAATCGTGTTGCCATAAATCGGGTTCAGCATCTTCGGAGATGCCTTTGCCGAAAATCAGTCGCTCATGGGCGCACAAAGTAAAAGCCACCAGTCGCAGCATCATCCGTTCAATGGTTTCGGAAGGATGCTGGGCCAGCGTCAGACTGTGGGTCTGATAATAATGCCGGGTCATGTCGGCGATGGCCAGTTCGGCCTTGTAAATCGTGGCTTTGAGCGCCATGGCAGGTACCAGAGAAAAATCGGGGCGCCAGTGTAACGGTTTTTCTGTCCGATTGCGACTGAAGTACCTGCTGCCTGTCGCGGCGTTATGCTGCCAGCAGACCGGATTGTTGTTTGTTTTGCAGACGCTGCCAAATCTTTTCGTGAATGATATAGCCGACGGTATTCACCGCAGGTTCTACCATCGCAACCAAACCGCCCACCAGCAAATCGCCAGTCAGCAGATAGGCCACGGTAAAGGCAATACTGAAGTGCATGGTGGTAAAGCTCAGTGTTTTTAACATGATGAATTCCTTTAAGTGGCGGCTACTTGGCAATAGGGTCAGCTTAAAGAGGTTTGTTCATCAATTAAAACAAATAAAAATGAGGATGGTGTTCGATAAAAAAGATGATGGCGACTGCGTTTAGCGCGCAGTCGCGGGAATAGTCAACCGATTCAGCACATCGGTCAGCAGTGGTAAGTCTGGTTTCTGTTCCAGCGGGACAAAGGTACCGGCAGACCAGACACTGTATTGACCGTCGGCCTGAACCAACAGCATTTTGTCTTTGCGAAAGGCATAAATTTCATTGCCAATGACATTGAGCCGG
>CAMLNG010000072.1 GCA_946481195.1 uncultured Chromatiaceae bacterium | reverse complement strand
AACCCCCGGTTATCACCAGCCCAACCAGCACAAAGCCAGCAATTGCTGGCTTTGTTATTTCTGCGAATTGCCGGTAACAGCTGCGCTTAACTGTCGGTCTTTTTCACCGGCTTCGCGGCGGGTGCTGACAGCGCTTTGCTGGTCTTGCCCGGATGCAGATATTTGTCTTTTGGTGCAAATGCACTTGGCATTACTTCAATACCAAGCTTACGGCCAAGTTTGACGATGAGCGGAATAGTGATAGGCGCGAATGGCAGAATGGCAAATACACCAAGACCGGTCGCCCGCAGCACGTCGGCCAGCTGGGCATTGGCTTGCTGCAACTCAGCTTTACTGACCTGACCGGTCACATATTGCTGATAAATACGCAGCATCTGTTTGGTTTCAGCTTTTTCCTGCGACAACGCACATTGCAGCCGGATCATGCCAAAGCGGATCCGCATCATACTTTTGCGACGTTGTAACCGGAGCACACGCACAGGCGCTTTATGCAGGTGACGTAAAAGTCTCATTCCGATCCTCTGGTCGCTGACCGCACCGGCCTGATGCCGGGCGCCAAGATGGTATTATCGTCGTTTGCTGTAAAGAAAAACAGTATCTTTCAGCGCAAAATTATTCACCTTTAGTCGCACTGTCGCAGGTGAAGCCCTAGAGCAGCCAGAAACCACAAGGCCTGTCAGAGACAGGCCTTGTCAGGAAACTCTCAGTTGCCGGCAAGCCCGGCGCTCGTCATGCCATCTGGCTGACAGCCCGGCTACAACTGGCGCAGCACCGTCGATGGCGCCCGGCCTGTCACCTGCCAGGCCAGACTGGCCACGGTCAGCCAGCTCAGTGCCAACGTCAGCGTCGCGGCCGCCAGATACACCAGCGGCGACTGGCTTACCTGCGCCGAAAACTGTCCCAGCCACTGCGCCAGCAGCCAGTAAGTCAGCGGCACTGCCAGCGCAATGCTCAGCCCCATCAGCCGCAGATACTCATTGGCCAGCAGTTGCACCAGCGCCAGCCGGCCGGCCCCCAACACCTTACGCATCGCCACTTCACGGCTGCGCTGAGCCGTACTGAACGCTGACAAGCCAAACAAACCGGCCAGCGTCAGGCCCACTGCCAGCAGCGCGAAAAGACTGACCACCTGGCTCTGACGGCGCTGGCCCTGATACAGGCTGTAGAAATCATCCGACAACCAGCTTGATTTCAGCTCAGCCTTTTGCAGTTTTTGCTGTACCAGTTGCTCCAGCTGCGGCCGCAATGTCAACGCCTGCGCCGGGTCCAGCTGTAACACCAGTTGGGCAAAGGTCATCGGCGAACGGCCACAAATCACGATCACCGGCTCCGGCTGACCAATAGCCGAGCCAATTTGCAGGTCGGCAATCACCCCCACCACTGTCACTTGCAGCGGTTTTTGATCACCAGGCAAGGACCAGACCTGACCAATCGCCTGTTGCGGATCACTGAAACCGGCTTTGTGCAGCAAAGACTCAGTGATAAGGACCGCTGCTTTGGCATCCGTGTCGCTGGTCTGATACCAATCAGCATATTTGGCATCAAAATCGCGGCCCGCCAGCAGACGGAAACCCGCCGCTTTGACCACCTGATAACCGGCACCAAGCTGACGGACCGGCGGCAGCTCTGGCTGGCCCGGCACCTGCAACCGGCCAGCCTGTGAAATGGTATCCAGCAGGCTCATGTCCAGCATGGTCACCGCCGTAACACCGGGCTGGCGTGCCAGCAATTCAGTCAGACCGTGGCCGGAGTCCCAGAACAGCTGGCTGTTGTCGATTTCATTGATAGTCAGCCGGGCGGTGCGTTCATAACCGGTCGGCATGCTTTGCAACAGCGCCAGCTGTTGCTGCAGCACCCAGGTGCTGACCAGCAGACCCACACTGATAGCGCCCTGCAGCACCAGTAACATTTTGCGCAGCCAGACCGCGGTCTGACCGCGTTGGAAGTCGCCGCTTAACACTTTTTTCGCATCAAAGGCCGACAGGAAAAACGCCGGATAAGCGCCCGCCAGTACACCAATGACCAATACCACAGCCAGCAGCATCAGACCAAAATCACCCAGATATGCCAGGGCCAAAGGCCGGTCGACCAGTTGGCTGAACCACGGCAGGCTGAATTCAACCAGCACGGCCGCCAGCAAGCCGGCCATCGCCACCAGCAGCACAGATTCCAGTAAAAATTGCAGGACAAGCTGGCTGCGACTGGCACCGAGAGCCTTGCGCACACCCACTTCTTTGGCGCGCTGGCCGGCACGGGCAATGCTCATGTTGACGAAGTTGATGCCGGCGATAAACAACAGCAAAGCGGCGAGGCCCAGACAAATCTGCACAGTGCCAACCGAACCGTTGACCCGAAATTCATAAGGCAGCGCCGAATGCAGATGGATGTCGGTCATTTTTTTGAGCACCAGTTCGGTCATATTTTTGCCACCATAAGCCTGCTGATTTACCTGGCCGGTCAGGCTGCGGGTCAGCGCTTGTTGATCGATATCTGCCGGCAGTTGCAGGTACAGATAGACATTGTTCATCTGCAGCGGCCGGTTGGCTTCTTTGTCGTCGAGACGACGTAATGACGCCGGCTGCAGATGGCTTTGTGCCGACGCCGGGGCATAAACAGCGCCGACGGTGTAAGGCTGGCTGCCCAGTTGCAGCGTCTGGCCCAGTACATCCTGGCGGCCAAACAAGCGCTCAGCTTCCGGCAACGACAACGCGATTTGTTGTGGGCTCGCCAGCACTGCGGCTAAGTCGCCCTGCAGCACCTGGACCTGAAAAAACTCAGTGAAGTTGGCTTCCACCGCCAACGGGTCGCGCAGTTTCAGTGCCTGGGGTCCGCGTGCTGGCACCACCAGTTCGGGCGCTGCCGACGTCATCCGCGTCACCTGGATACGGGCATCATAATTTTGTAAAAGCCCAAGCATCGATGGGCTGCCGATGGGGAAGCGCTGGCCGAGTGAAGCAAAGTTCTGCTCCAGCCGGTAAGTGTCGCCAGCTTTGGGCTGATGCTGGTCATACCCCAGTTCAAAGCGGACAAATAACAGGATCAGCAGCGCGGCCGCCAGGCCAACCGCCAGACCTGACAAATTCAGCAGCAGATGCAGCTGCTGACGCCACAACGAGCGCCAGCCGGTGCGCAGATTCAGTGCCTGCCATAAGCTGCTTTTGGCAGCGACGGGGGCTTGCTGTGGCTTAGCCATATTTCACCTCCAGCACGCGCTCAGACACCACCTGACCATCCAGCATCCGCACGATGCGGCTGGCATACTGCGCCTCATGTTCCGAGTGCGTCACCATCACGATAGTGGTGCCCTGACGGTGTAATTCGGACAGTAACTGCATCACTTCTTCAGAGTTTTTCGAGTCAAGGTTGCCGGTCGGTTCGTCCGCCAGGATCAAGCTCGGGTTGATCACGAGCGCCCGCGCCACCGCGACCCGCTGCTGCTGGCCGCCCGATAACTGCAGCGGTTTATGGTCGGCCCGGTGGTCAATCGCCATCCGCTTCAGCATGGCGGCAACACGCTGTTCGCGCTCGGCCTTCGGCACCCCCAGATATTGCAGCGGCAGTTCGACATTTTCGGCAACGCTTAACTCGTCTATCAGGTTAAAGCTTTGAAAGACAAAGCCTAAATGTTGTTTGCGGATAGTGGCCAATTGCTGTTCGCGCAGTGGTGCCACATCCTGGCCTTTAAATAAATACTGGCCGCTGCTGGGGCTGTCCAGCATGCCGAGGATGCTGAGCAAGGTTGATTTGCCGCAGCCGGATGGCCCCATCACGGCGACAAATTCGCCGCTGCCTATGCTGAGATTAATCTGGTTCAGCGCAGTGGTTTCCAGCTGCCCGGTGCGAAAAGTCCGGCTGAGTTGTTTCAGTTCGATCATGATGCATTCCCTGTGTTGAATTGAAGGTGGTCAGCCTGGCGAAAATCGCGGTAGCCGGAGATAATGACACGTTCGCCGGCCTGCAAACCAGTGCGGATCTCAACGAACTGGGCGCTTTGGCGGCCCAGCTGGACAGCGCGGCGACTGGCTTTGCCGCCCTCGTCCAGCACATAAACAAACTGGCCGCCGCCGTCGGATAAATAAGCGCCGCGGGGTAAAACCAGGCTTTGGCTCTGGCTGGCGTCGAGCAATAAATCGAGCGACAGGCTCTGGCCGCGTTTGCCGTTAAATTGCTCGGGCAACAACAGTTCGACGATGAACTGATTGTTGACGACCCGGCTGTCGATCCGGCTGATGGTCAGCGTTTCGCTGCCGGTGGGCTGGCTGTGTTGTTGCAGCGTCGCGGTCATGCCCTGGCTGATGCGGTTTAAATAGAATTCATCGACCTGCGCCTGCAGCTTAAAGCGACCCGGAATATCGATTTGCCCCAGCCGGCTGCCCGGTGCTTTGGATTCACCCGGCTCGACCTGAAATTCACTTAAGTACCCGTCGACCGGCGCCCGCACCAGCAGGTTTTGCAGCTGCTGACGGGCAAATTCGAGGTTTTTACTCAGCATGGCCACACTGTCCTGCAGCTGCTTTTTCTGCGTACGCTGCACTTCCAACTGCTGTTGTTGGCGCTGCTTGGCCAATTCAAGCCGTTCACGCTGATACGCCAGGTCTTCTGCCAAAGTGCGCAGCTGTTCTTTGGCCAGCACACCTCGCTCCACCAGCGGCTGGCTGAAACCAATCTGACGCTCCAACTGGCGAATGGCATGGCTGGCGTCCAGCACCTGCTGCTTTAAATCCAGCTCGGTGGTCGCCATCGCCAGTTCAGTGTTGCGCAGGAAACTGAGCTGTTCGCTGACCTGCGCTTCGCGGCTGATAAAATCCAGCTGCAGGCTGGTGTTGGTCAGCTGTACCAGTGGCTGACCGGCTTTGACATAACTGCCCGGTTCAACCAGCCGCTGTTCAACGCGGCCGCCTTCGATGGCATCGAGCAACACCGTTTGTTGCGGTAACACTGTGGCACGCAGTTGCAGGGTTTCGCTGAAAGCCTGTTGCTGCACCAGCGCGGTTTGCAGCGAACTGACCGCCATATCGGCCTGCGGGCTGGCACTGGCGCGCCATTGCCACAGGCTGTGGCCTGCCAGCAACAGGCCGGCCAGCGCCACGGCGCTCAGGCGAAATTTCGGTTGGCGCCACAGCGGCGCTTTGGCAATGATGCGGTCCATGGTCAACTCCTTGCGGGATAACAGATACTGAGTGCTTTGTTATCGCAAAGGCCGTGCCAGAGATTTTTCCATATAAATTCAATGAGATACATTTTCTGACGAAAAATAACTGTCCATAGGTGGACAGTACAGCCCGACCAGGTGTCCACGGATGGACACTGGCCGCATGCAACGTTGCAGCTGTCAGACCCGCCACAAGCCCGGTCCAGCCGGGACCGCTTACCAGTGCCGCTTGCCAGTGCCGGCCGGCATCAGTTAAGGTACTGACCTCTTTGCAAATTTGTAAAATGCCGGAGTTCTTTTGATGGCCGTTTCTGGAGAGCCAGCTGCCGATCCGCGGCAGACCGTGCTGGTGCTGGACGACAACACCGATCTGCTGCTGGCCAGTAAACTCTGTTTAAAGCCACTTGGTTGTCAGGTTCGCACATTGGCTGAACCTGCTGAGCTGTTGCCGCTGCTGCGAAGTGAGCGGATCGATGTGCTGCTGCTGGACATGAATTTCAGCCGCGATGCTGCCAGCGGTGCCGAAGGTCTGTTTTACCTCAAACAAGCACTCGCATTGCAGCCGGATTTAAAAGTGGTGCTGATGACTGCTTACGCCGACGTGCAGCTGGCTGTGCAGGCGATGCAGCTCGGTGCCCGTGATTTTGTCGCCAAACCCTGGCAAAACGACCAGTTGCGGCAAATCATCGCCCGTCAGCTGGCGCAAACCACGCCCGTCAGCACGGCCACCGCCGGCCAGCCATTGCTCGGCAACAGCCCGGCGATGCAGCAGGTACGCCAGCTCATCCAAAAAGCAGCCGGCACCGACGCCAATATTCTGCTGCTCGGTGAAAGTGGTACCGGTAAACAACTGGTCGCCGAAGCCATTCATCAGGCGTCCTTGCGCCACCAAGCACCGCTGGTCTGCGTCGATATGGGCGCTATTACTCCTTCTTTGCTGGAAAGCGAGTTGTTTGGCCACAAAAAAGGCGCATTTACCGGCGCGGTGACCGATGCACCAGGCCGCTTCCGGCAAGCAAAAGGCGGCACTTTGCTACTCGATGAACTGCACAACCTCGATTTGGCCGGCCAGGCCCGGCTGCTCACCGTGCTGCAAAGCCGTCAGGTGATCCCGGTCGGTGGCACTGAACCGCAGCCCATTGATATCCGGCTTATTTGTGCCAGTAATCAACAGCTTGGCGCTTTGGTCAGCCAGAGTCAGTTCCGGCAGGATTTGTTGTACCGCATCAATACGGTGGAAATTGTGTTGCCGCCACTGCGCGAACGGCGCGACGATATCCCGATGCTGGCGCAGTATTACCTCGACCATTATGCCCGGCAGTATCAGCGTGCCGGCCTGCGGTTATCCGCCGCGCAGCTGCAGCTGCTGAGTCAGTACCACTGGCCCGGCAATGTGCGTCAGCTGGCGCATATGCTGGAGCGCGCTGTGGTGCTGTCGGACAATGGCCAGCTTGATTTCGCGCAGCTGCAACTGACGCAGACCAGCGACCTTGTCGATGTTGCGCAGGCGGTACAAGCCGGTCTGGCCCATGCTCCGGGCAACCAGGCCGACGCCGCGGCCGGTACCGATTCGTTTTTGCTCGAACAAGTGGAAGAAAAAACCATCCGCCAGGCCCTGCATTTTTATCAGGGCAATATCAGCCAGGCTGCCCAGGCGCTCGGGCTGACCCGTGGCGCCTTGTATCGCCGGCTGGAGAAATACGGCTTATGAATGGCGCCGGCCGGCTCTGGCTGCTGATGGCGCTGCTGGTGGCCAGCAGTGCACTTGCCAGCACCTTGTGGCTGCAGGAGCAGCAATTCAGTGCCCGTCTGCTGCTTTGTCTGCTGGTATTGCTGGCTGCACTCTGGCAGCTGTGGCGCCACTACCAAAGCCCGCAGCAAGCGACCCGTCGTTTGTTGCAGGCGCTGGCCAACGCCGACTTGTCGATGCAGGACCAGCAACAGCCGGAAACAGCGGCTTTGCTTGCGCAAATCCGTCAGCAGTTGCTAAGCGCCCGCGAGCAGGCCGAAGCCCGTGCCAGTTATCTGCAAACCCTGCTCAGTCAGCTCGACATCGCCGTGCTGCGTTTATCCGAACAAGGCGAATTGCTGGAGCAAAACCCGGCCGCCGAACGGCTGCTGCTACACAGTGGCGCCGCATTGTGGCCGCAGTTGCGTTTATTGCTGCTGAGTAAACCGCAGGCGTCTCAGACGCTGCAGCTGCCGGACGATGTGCTGGCGGTCAGTCTGGTGCGCACCCGGCTGCTCGGTCAGTGGAGTTATCTGTTGACGCTGCAAAGCATCCGCACACCGCTGCAACAACAGCAAGTGCTGGCATATCAACAGCTGCTGCGGGTGCTCAATCATGAAATGGCCAATTCGATTACGCCGATGACGTCGCTGACCGAATCGGTTGGCCAGTTGCTGCTTCAGCCGGATGCGGTTGATTTACAGGATGCGCGCGAGGCGCTTGCCACAGTGCAGCAACGCGGCCAGCATCTGCTGCAGTTTCTGGTGCAATTTCGCAGCCTGAGCCAGCCGGTGCATTGTCAGCTGCAGTATCTGCCGCTGCGCCCGGCAGTCGAGCAAAGCCTGAAACTGCTGCAGGGCCAGTATCCACGGCTGTGCTGGCAGTGGCAGGCCGCAGAGCTGCCGCCGTCGCAGGCGGCCTGGTTCGACCCGGCGCTGCTGGAGCAGGTGGTGCTGAATCTGGCCACCAACGCGGTGCAGGCGATGTTGCTGCCACCCACCGCTGAGCCGACTGTGCCGACTCCACAGGAAGCGCCAGGCCAAGGCCCACTGCAACTGGACTTTCAGCTACAACTGGATTTGCAGCTGCAACTGGCCGAAGGCCGGCTTTGGCTGGACATCACCGATCAGGGCGGTGGCATCAGCGACAGCGCGCAAAGCAGTCTGTTCACGCCGTTTTTTACCACTAAAGCCAAAGGCAGCGGCATTGGCCTGGCGCTGTCACGCCAGCTGATGCAGGCGATGGGCGGTGAACTGCGGCTGCACCGCGCACAACCTTCAGCCTGTTTCCGGCTCGAACTGGCGGCTTAAAGGGTGGCGGTCAGCATTAAACACGCCGGCCCGGCGCCAGCTGCCGCCAGGCGTGTTGCAACAACAGCAAATTGGCGATAAACCATAAGTCTTTGATGATAAACACACCGCTGCTGCTCAGGACACCAGGCGCGCTCCAGGCGCCGGCAAAACTCAGCAAAAAACTTTGGGTGGTGACAAATACCGCCAGACTGAGCAAAAAGCCGGGCCAGAACAACTGGCGCCAGCGAAATCCCAACCCCAGCAACACAAAAGCCAGCCAGTCGTACAGACCAATCAGATTGGAGGCCTGCTGCTCGTCGGCAACCCAATACAACCAGCTCAGCAGCGGTGACGACGCTACCAAATCCACAATGCCTTTGGCTTCAAACGGCAGAAATTTCATGCCGCCAATCCACAGCAACACCAGCCCCACCGGCAGATAATTCAGCCAAAAACGTTCGGCCGGTGAAGACACAGGCCAGCGCCATAATGAGATGGCCAACGCAACCAGCGCGACAAATTTTATGACGCCCTGACCGGAACCAATCATCGGGAAACCACCCAGACTGGCGATATAGTGCAGTGCACCAAACATACTGATTAACGGTAAAATACTGAACAGGACCAGACTCAGCGCCAGTAACTGCTGCGGCAGACGCCAGCGCAAGCCCAGCAGCGCCAGTAACACCACAACCCAGAGCAACCCAATCTGCGGTTGGGCTAACTTCGCCAGTAGCGCCGGCGACACTTCGGTGTAATAGGCCACAATAGCGCTGAATGCGCCATATTGGCCGGCCTGTAATGACCACGCCATCAGCGCAGCAGAAAGAGCAATCAGAATTAATACAGCTTGCAGCATCTCAAACAACCTGAATTGGAAAATTGACGGGTGTTGGACCGGTGCAGCACCAGTTTTCTTTCACTGCACCCGACTTTGGCAGAAATATCACAACTGGCGTGGCTAAGCCGTCAGAGCTTAAACAAGCCGGCGGTATTGCGTAATTGCCCTGCTAATCCTGTTAATGCCTGACTGGTTGACGCCACCGCCTGATTGGCGACACTGACCGACTGGCCATTTTGTTCAAACGCGGCGATTTCGTGTTTGAGTGCACGGGCTTTTTGCTGGGAATGATTGGCCAAATCCGCCGCCTCCTGACTCACCCCCGCCAGCGTCAGAATCAGCTGACGCCCGCTCTCCAGTGTTTGTACCAGCTGTCCGGCCAGCTCAACCGAGCGCTGCGCGGTTTCACGGTTGGATTGCATATTGGCCACTGCCGCCTGAATGGAGCTGACAATCTTTGCCAGCATGTTGTTAATTTCCGCCGTAGATTGTTGGGTGCGCACGGCCAGCGTCCGCACTTCGTCGGCAACCACGGCAAAACCACGGCCGGATTCACCGGCGCGTGCCGCTTCAATCGCAGCGTTCAGGGCCAGCAAATTAGTCTGTGAGGCAATGTCGGCAATAGTTTTCACGACACCAGAAACTTCGGTGCCTGTCGCCTGTAACGTCAGCAGCATTTGGCCGGTGGTTTCAATATCTACTGACAATTGACTGATACTGTCCGAGGTTTGCAGCACCTCAATCTGACTTTGCGACATGGCTGCGGCACCGGCATGCGCCGAACTGGCTGCATGCATCGAACGGCTGACACTGTCTTCCATTTGCTGTTCCAGCTGCGCCATGCTGCTTACCAATACAGCGAGTGTTTTTTCCAGTTGCTGCACCGCACTGGAGGATTGCGCCGAACTGCCCGCCAGCGCATCAACTGCCTGATGGATCCCGGAGATCGCCTGATAGATATCGGTGATACCGCTTTTAAACACCCGCAGCAGTAAATTAATACTGGCGGCCACGCTGTTCACTTCCGCCACAGTGTCGGTACTGAGGCTGCGGTTTAAATCACGGCTATCGGCAACTTGCTGTAATTCACCGGACAAGCGGATGATCGGATTGGCGATTTGTTTTTGTGCCAACAGGAAAAACCCGAAGGCCACCACCAGAATCAACAGCAATAACACCACCACAGTGGTACTGTTTTGCGCCAGCGATCCGCTGATGTTGGTTGTACTGGTCTGTGCATCTTTGGTGATTTTCGCGGCGAGTGTTTCCAACTGTTGGTTCAAAGCGCCGGCGGCCTGATTAATAGCACTGAGTTGCTCGCGGGCCTGGTCCCAATCCACCTGTTCCGCAGCCATGACTTTCAGCAGTTGTTGTAAAGCTTGCTGCAACTGTTGTTGCCCGGTCTGCAAGCCTTGCCCGCCAACCTTATCCAACAGCTGCAAATAACGTTGTAATGACTGCTCCATCCCCTGCTGTCTATCGCTAAATTCCGTACTTTTGATGGTAGTGCCGTACAGCTCGTAGCCGGCAAGCACTTGCTGATGCGTCACATTTTGCAGTGCGGAAATCGCCTGTAACGCCGGCACGGAACGGTCGACAAAACCACCAATTTCGCGCATCAGCTGGCGATTGCTTTGGATCAGCAACACAGCAGCAATGAGCGTGACGAAGAAAATCGCGGCATAACCAACAAAAATACGACTTTTCACTGAACCTGAACGGGCCAAAACACACCTTCCTGCAGCTGCGGTAGTCTGATTGAACTTTATACAGACTGGCAGAACCGCTACTTTCTTTCAGGAAATTGCAAAAATAAACCGCAGATGGCCAACGTATGGCCGGCTCACAAATCCGGCGTGCCCGTGTCGTTGTTGCCGCTTTCCAGTTGTTTACGTGCCATCGCGGCTAAATCCTGATACTTGCGCTTAAAGGCATCGAGGTTTTCTTCCTCCAGCTCTTCCAAATCGAGCAGTGCATTATGCGCACCCTGCGTGACGCGGATCAGTTCGTCCAGTTTGACCTGAATGGCTTCAGTGTCGCGGTTTTGCGTGTTTTGGATGAGAAACACCATTAAAAAGGTGATGATCGTGGTGCCGGTGTTGATCACCAGCTGCCAGGTATCGCTGTAGTCAAACAGCGGCCCTGTGATTAACCAGACCACTATCAGGCCAACGGCCAGACTGAAAACGCGGGGAC
>CAMLNG010000071.1 GCA_946481195.1 uncultured Chromatiaceae bacterium | reverse complement strand
TGACTTACCGGATGTTGCCTGGCTGCAAAGCCAGTTTCCCGGCGCCCGCATCGCCTTTAAAAGTAACAGCAGAGAAGCACAGGCCCGTTTGTGTGCGGCAGGGCTTGGGCTCGCGGTTTTGCCTGTCAGCATGGCCAGGCAAATTGCCGGATTGCAGCAACTGCCGCTCCCAACAACGCCACCGCCGCGCCAGATTTGGCTGGGATATCACCGGGATTTACGCCATCAGCGCCGGCTGCGGGCCTTTGTTGATTTTGTCACTGCTGCAGCCGGCGATTGATAGACCTGGCGCGCTCAGGAAGCTGGCCATTTAGCGGGCAGCGACAGATCGCCTGAGGCGATGTCATGTACAGTCGCGACACACAGCAGCGGGTTGTGCAGGTTGGCATTGACCTTCAGCGCGGCGGTAACACCGTCGTAATTAAAATCAGTCGGAAAGCCGATATCTTTCAGTGGGACCCGAATGCTGACCGTGTCTTTTTGCAGCTTGAAGTCATAACCGGGCGAATCCAGATAAAGCGGCGCACCTGGCCAGGTTTTTGGCACTTTTGGTGTTTCACCTTTTGGAATATCGCGCACTTTTAAGCCCTTGGGGCCACACTGTTCGTCGCTGACCAGCACCACCCAGTGGGCATGCCATTCATCGCCGTCGTTGGTCAGGTTACCATCGCTGTTTTCATCATAAAGTGGCGTGTCGTCAAAATCCGGATGGGCGGTTAAGGCCAGTGCGACAATGCCTTTTTTGCCATCAAAACCGATAACTGATGAATCCAGGCTGGTTGGCCAGACATAACTCTGCACTTCTGCACCGGCAAAGTTGCCACCATTGCTCAGTGGCTTTTTGGCGCCGGCGCTGGCGCTGACCACTTGCTCAAACACCAGATGCGTTTTGTCGCGAAACACCCGGGTGTGAACCAGATCAAATTCGGCCTGCACCGCTTTGGATGGCTGGGCATGAATGCCACCCGGACCATGCGCCAGCGCAGCGTGGCTGCAAATAGCCAGTAAGCTGGCAGATATCAGTGTAAACATTTGTTTTTTCATAGAACTCTCCGTAATTTCGTTTTAAAAAGGTTAAATCGCGCAGCTGCCGCTGGCGGTTGGAGTGATGTGTTGGATCTCTGCCCCCGGCGTCAGCACGTCGATGCGGCTGATCTCCAGCAGCGGCGTTTCCAGCCGTTGTTGCTGCTGTTGCAGCAGCAGATATTCAGTGCCCTGACTGGCGCGCGTGTTACTGGCCACGCCCTGCAGCGTGCTGCCGTCTTGCAATAACAGCCGGACCTCGTAACGGCGCATGCAAATAATTTCAATTAAATCATGTACATCACAATCGATAATCGGCTGTTTCATCGCTAGTTCTCCCGGGTTTAACAACCCTGCAGCGGGATGATGGCGTATTGCTGCGCTTCTATCGCGGCAATGACGGCTGGTGTGCCAATTTCGTTATGACAAAAAGCACAACTTTGCTGGCGGATTTGGTCAGCGCTGACGCCGCGGGACGCCAGAAACTGCGCGGCAAAGCGCTTTGCGCTCTCGGCGTGCTCGGGCTCCACCAACACATCAAAGTGCAGATAGCGGCCGTCGCTGGTGGTGACATGGGTATCAAAGACCTGGACGTTCATAACGGGCTCCTGTTTAAGCTCAATTAAGTATCGATTCGAAACAATTGCAATATAGTTTCGTTCCGATACAATGTCAACAGACTTTTTCGCACAGGAGCATCTGGCGATGCTGACGCTTTTTGATTACCTGGAACGGCTGAACAGCCTGCTGCGCAGCTGGCAGCGCGACGATGCGCAGTTGTCGCAGGTGCCGGCGGTGCAGCTGAGCGCGCTGCGTTATTTAAGTTTGTGTAATCCCTATTCCGATACTGTGATGGGCGTAACCGAATATCTGGGCCTGACCAAAGGCACAGTGTCGCAGTCGCTGAAAGCGCTGGAAGAACGTGGCTGGCTGGTGAAAGAGCCGGACGCAGCCGACAAAAGACAAGTGCATTTAAGACCGACCGCAGCAGGCTTGCAGGTGCTGAGTCAACTGGCGGCGATAGACGCGCTGCAGCAGGCTGCACTGGCGCTGGGGCCAGACTTTGCCGATGCGCTCAGTCACCAGCTCGGCCAGTTGCTTGGCCAGTTACAGCAACAAGAAAAACGCAGTTTTGGAGTTTGCCACAGCTGCCGCTTTCACCAGCAACAGAACGGCGCCCCGTATTGTGGCCTGACCCAGCAGCCGCTGCCGCTGTCGTCAATTGAACTGATTTGCCGCGAGCATCAGCCACCTGAGCAGGCAACCACGGCATTTTGACTCACTCAACCCTGCCGATCACCACAGGAAACGCACCGATGCAACAGCAAAAACTTTGTCTGGCCGTCCGTCATCTGCAGTTTGAAGATTTGGGCAGTTTTACCACTGTATTGACGCAAGCCGGTTATCAAATCCACTATCTGGACGCAGCGCTCGATCCGCTGGACGCCGCCTTTAATGCGGACCTCTGTGTGCTGCTGGGAGGGCCAATCGGTGTTTACGATGAAGCGCTGTACCCGTTTTTAAGCGCTGAGCTCGCCATAGTCCGACACCGGCTGGCGGCCGGGCTGCCACTGCTGGGCATTTGCCTCGGCGCACAACTGATCGCCAACGCCGCAGGTGGACGGGTGTATCCGGGCCCTGCCGGCAAAGAAATTGGCTGGGCGTCTATCCGGTTGACCAAAGCAGCCAGCAGTAGTGGATTGTTCCACGGGCTCCCGGCGCCTGAATATCCGATGTTTCACTGGCACGGCGATACCTTTGACCTGCCGCCGGGCGCTGAACTGTTAGCCGAAACTGTGGTTTACCGCCAAATATTCAGGCTGGGGGCTCAGGTCCTCGCCATTCAGTGCCACCCGGAGCTGGAAGCCCACCGACTGGAACAATGGCTGCTTGGCCACGCCAGTGAACTGGCTAGCTGGGGCCAGGCCGATTTACCGTTATTGCGCACCCAAACGGCCGAACATGGTGCCGCACTCAGGGGGTTCGCACAGCAATTGCTGGTTAACTGGCTGGCGCAATTACCGACGGCGTCAGCCCTGTCAACGCGTCCCTAGCCGCAGCAAACCACGGGCAAACTCCCGGTTATTTCTCCAGCAGTTCGCTTTGTGGTTTGGTTTCGTTGCCGGCTTCGTCGCTGCCAATCAGACACACTTTCAGTGGCAGTTCGCTGTGCTCGGCGAAACGGGGAATACGGATGAATAACCGGTAACCGGCGGGGTCAGCGCAGTCGGTTTCTGCCGGTTTACCCACTTTCCAGCGATACGACGACAATTCCGGGGGCGAAAACAGCGGCTGGAATTGCAAGGCGTCGTCAAAGCGCACTATGTGCAGCTTCATCGGCCGTACCGGTGCTGTATTGTCAATTTCCAGCGCGGTGAAACCGGCGTTACGGGTCTGAATTTTACCATCTTCGCCATAACCGGCAGCACACAGCAGCCAATGACCATCCTGGCTGCTGCCGATCGCCTTTTCATAAACTTCGCCGGCAAAATAACTACCGCTGTAACCGGCTGGATCTCGGCAATCGGTGCTGTGTAACGGGCCACTTTTCAGGCTGATGGTGCGCGGGCCCTCTAATTCGGCCTGCCAGCCGGCCGGTGCTTTTTGTACGCGCGCGGCGTTGCGCGCCACAAATGGCTCAGGCTGCTCTAACTGGCAAGCGGCCTGTTGCAGCGAAAACTCGCCGCTGGCCGCGAAGCAAGCGCGCACTCCGTCGACCGACAGCCAATAACTGGTGTTCGGCGCGGCGACTACGCCGGTTTTACGCAGTTCACAGGGCTTGCCGAGATAACAATTGCCACCCGCATCAGCGCCGATAGTGCTGGTATTGATGATGCCAACCACCTGACCGGCCGGGTCAAACACCGGCGAGCCGGAATGACCCGGCAGAATGCCACCACAATCCCCCGCCTGCGCCTGGTCCCAAATCCAGACAAACTCGAATAACCTTGTGGTCTGGCCGGCTTTACATTGCACCTGGCGCAGTGCCCATTCGTCCTGCGGGATATCTTTGACCGGCACGCCGGCGATGGTCAGCGCCGTGCCGGGTTTTGGCAGCGGCGCCAGTGTATAAGCGCGCAAGCCTTGTTGTTGCAACTGCGCCAGAGTCTGGTCGGTTTTCAGAATGGCGATATCGGTGCCGCGCATGCTGGCCCAGCTGATTTCGCTGATATTGACGCTGACGGCGCCGGCTAAATTGTCTTTAAACAGCTGAAAACGCGCTTGCCCTTCGGCGGGGATTTGATGCTGAACAGTGGCGGAGTCAAACAATTCAACACAATGGCCGTTGGTCATCAGATAGGCTGGCGCATTCGCAACCCCATGATTAATAATGAAACCTGTACATTGGCTGCCAAGCCCCTGAATTTGCGCCACACCGCTGGCCAGACGGCTGGCTGCGCTGCCACTTTGAATCAGCGCACCCGGTTGCAGATAATCAATGGGGAGCGGCGCCGGGCCCTCCTTTCCACAACCTGCCAACTGCAGGCTCACTAATATCGGCAGCAAAATTTTGCAGGATTTCATCAACACCTCTTCCGGTAAAGTCAGGTCTGGCAGCATTCCGGCTGCAGATAACTAAAAAAAACCGGCGCATGCTAGCAGCTCGCCACAGCTTCCGGCAGCTGAGGTAACAATTCACTACAATTCGCTGCATTTTGCCGATGTTGGGCTGAGATTATCTAATTTTGTCAGGCGATGTCTGCAGCAGCGGACTCACACCTACTGGCGCAGCTGCCGCAGCATGCGAAAAAACAAGTCCTGATGTTGTGCGGCGTTGACCGGCAGTTGGTCAGCGGCATACCAGCTGGCGTCGGCTTCATAATGCGGGCCGATCAGCCCCACCCGGCCTTTCCCGTAGTCTGAAATCCGGGCGGCGATATGATTGGACCCGGCATAATAGGCCAGCGCTTTGCCGTGGGCCGGCAGCGTGCTGCCAAAATGTGGCCCAGCTTGGTAGTAGACATTGCGGGTATTGGCTTCACCCGGCAGCCGCAGCGAAATAAATTGTGCGCTGTTATCTCTGGCGATTTCCTGATCGATTTCTGCCAGCTCGACCAACGCAAAGGCTTTGCTCCCTGCGGCCTGATCGGCATATTGCCCGGCCAGATAGCCGCCGGCACAGATGCCGAGGTAATTGCCGCCCTGTTTTACAAAATCACGGATGCTTTGGATCTGACTGGCAGACAGCACAGTTAAGGTATCCATAATGTCGTCCGAACCGCCAGGCTGCACATAAAGGCTGGCACCCTGCAACGTTGCCGTCTGTAGCTGATGTTCATCGACCAAACGCACCTGATATTGTTGTTGCTGCAACAACAGCGCCACGGCTTCAGCACAGCCGTCGCAGGTACCAGCGCCGGCAAACACTACGGCCACCTGCGCTTTGAGTACAAAAGGGCAGCTCAGCACCAACATCAGCAGCCAGTGTTTAAACATATTGTGTTTACCTCAGGTTGTCTGATGGGATGGACGCGACTTTCAGCAGAAACCAGCGTCAGATCAAGCCCTAACGACCGCAACTTCGCAACCGGAAAAATGTGTAGTTATGTAGAGCCGGCGGCGACAAATGCGACGCCACGCGCTGGCCAGCGTGTGACGCCCAGTATGTGATGCCCAACAGGCTTTGCTTGCCGATTCCTACCCGATGTTTCCCCGCCATTGCAAATTGGCTTCGGCTCCAAAGCAAGCGTTTCCACACTTTAAATCAAATAAATTCAGCTATTTAAATTCATCTGTGAAAACTTCGCGAAAATCCATTGGAAAACGTTTTCCCATTCGTGCTATAAATCCGCCGTTGTTGTGCTGCTGAAAAAAACATCAGCGCCGGACAACACCAAGATGCACTGCCGCAGAACAGGCAGGCAATACAACAATAATTGTTCAGGACAAGGGTGGATTATGAAGACGATGTGGCAGTGCAATTCGCGAAATTCATGGCAGAAATCATTGCTGGCCTTGGCGGTCAGTTCGGCTATTTTCAGTGCTTACAGCCAGGCGCAGACAACGCAGAGCAACGACGCGGCAACCGAAAAAAAATCGCAGCAAAATACAACGGCCAACGAACCTGCGATTGAAACTATCGAAGTCCGTGGCTTTGGTGCCACCCTTGGCAAATCCTTATTACAGAAAAAAACCGCTGAATCTGTGGTGGAAATCGTTTCCACAGATGATCTGGGTTCGCTGCCGGACGTGACCATCGCCGACGCCTTAGGCCGCTTGCCGGGTGTGGCAGCAGAACGGGACCGCGGTAACGCCAGCAGTATCTCGATTCGTGGTATGGGCCCGCGCTTAAATATGGCGACTATGCAGGGCCGCGAGATTGTCAGCGCCGAACCGAGCCGTGAAGTGCGCTACGAGCAATTCCCGGCCGAACTGATTAACTCGGTTGAAGTGTATAAAAGCCCGCTGGCCAGCCAGGTCGAAGGCGGCATCTCAGGTCTGGTCAATATGAACTTTGTCAGCCCGCTGGCGAAAGACAAACGTATTATCAACGTGACCGGCCACCTGATGGATTATCAACTGGGGCATGACATCGACGGCGCTGACGCCAGCGGCCACAAAGGCAGCTTCAGTTATGTCGACCAGTGGAGCGAAACTTTTGGTGTGGTGCTGGGCCTCACCTATCAGGACCAGCCGTCACTGCAACGTGAAACCAGCAGCTGGGCTTACAACAAAAACACCGCCGATCAGGGCGATGTCAACGGTGACGGCATCCGCGAAGCAGCACCTTGGGGCGGTAAAACCGCCACTAAACTCGGTGACAATCAGCGCACCGGCGCTATGACCATTCTGGAGTGGCAGGCCAGCGACCAGCTGAACCTGAAATACGATCTGTTCTACAGCGAATTTGATATCGAAGAGCTGGAAGACCAGTTCTGGTTCGACGGCTGGGGCAACTGGGGCGGCGGCAGCAACTGGAACTACAACAATTCAGTGGCCAAACCACAAATTATCACTAAAGCCGATGGCAGCCAGCAGCTGACCGGTGGTGGTCTGTTATGGGGCGCGCATTCAGCCAACAACGCCACCTGGTTCCAGGCCAATGAACTGTTAAGCACCGGCCTCAAATCGGTGTGGGAAGGCGACGTCTGGACCATCAGTTCAGACCTGGGTTATTCCGAAGCCAGCATCAAATCACGTTGGGTCAACGTCACTTCGACTTATTCAGGCCCAACCCCACTCGACGTGCAATGGTCCACCGCCGGTGGCCGTTTAGGTGTGGTGGTGAACGAAGACATCAGCAAACCTGAATACTACAAAGTGAATGGTATGACAGTCGACAGCGATCGCGACCTGACCGACGAAATGAGCAGCCTGAAACTGGACTTTGAGCGCCGCATCGACCATGCGCTGATTGAAAGTGTGTCCTTCGGTGGCCGTTTTTCTGACCGCGAAAAAGATAACGACGTGCAAAGCTGGTGGCAGGCGGTGAAGAATCCGAACGTCAGTAACTATGGCCGCCGTTATGCCTTAGGTGGTGGTTTGCAGTCGCCGGACATGTACGGTTTTAACAACTGGGGCGATTTAGTGCAGCAGGCATTTGGCGGCATCGACAACCGCTCGGCTTACAGCAAAACCGATCAGGACCGCATCAACAGCTGGTTTGTCAGCGAGAAAAACCAGGCCGTCTACGGCATGGTGCGGCTCAATTCCGAGATGTTTGGCCTGAGCTACACCGGCAACGCCGGCGTACGTTTAGTCAAAACCGAATCTGAATCCCGTGGTTACCAATTTAAAAACGGCCAGTATTCACCGATTGATGTCGACCACAGCTACACCGAAGTATTGCCGTCACTGAACCTGAACTTTGCGCTGACCGACGAAACCCAGCTGCGGGTCGGTCTGTCGCGTGCCCTGGCGCGGCCACCACTGGTGGAAATGCGTACCGGCTTCCAGCTTGATTCACAAAGCCCGGTCAAAACCGGCTCGGGCGGTAACCCGCTGCTAGACCCATTTGTGGCGAATCAGCTGGATATCGGCGTGGAATATTACCTGTCGGAAGATCAAGCCTTAACGGTATCAACCTTCTTTAAAGACTTAGAAAGCCACATCGGCAGCAGCACCGACAAGCTGACCATCGACGGTGTGACTTATGACTTCACCGGCCCGGTCAATGGCGATGGCGGTCAAATCAAAGGCTTCGAACTGATGTATCAGCAGGCGTTTAAAAACCTGCCGGCGCCGTTTGATGGCTTAGGGTTCTATGCCAACTATTCCTACACCGACAGCAACGTTTATGAATTTGTGCCAAAAGACAACCCACTGCCACTGGGCGGCCTGTCTAAAGACGTCGCTAACCTGACGCTGTGGTACTACAAAGCCGGTTTCGACGCCAAAGTGTCTTACAACTACCGCAGCGGTTTTACCCGCGTCGGCAGCTGGACACCGTCTGAAATCAACAGCATAGACGCAGAGACCACGCTGGACGCCAGTGTGTCGTACGAAGTGAACAGCCAGCTGAAGCTGATGTTGCAGGGCCAGAACCTGACCAACGAAGCCTCAACTTCATATTTTGACAACGATCCAAGCCGGATTGGCAGCTACCTCGACTGGGGCCGCCGTTTCCTGATTGGTTTCTCTTACTCGATGTAATTGCGATGTCAGCCAGTGCTGCGGCAGATCTGCTGCAGCACTGCAGCCTGAGGCGGAGTATTGCCATGACTGAACATCTGCTGTTAACCGGCGCTTCCGGCGGCATTGGCCGCGCTTTGGCGCTGCAACTGGCCAAAGCCGGTTATCGCCTGAGTTTACAGGGCCGGGATGCGGCCAAACTGGCCGACACCTGCGCGCAAGTGCTGGCAGTGGCTCCGTCGTCATCTTTAGTACATCAGGCTGCCTTTGATTTAACGGATGCGGCCGCACTGATTGTTTTTTGTCAGCAAGCGGAAGCCGTAAGCCCGGTCGATGGGCTGGTGAATTGTGCCGGCGCCAACTTAAGCCGCGCTCCGGCCCATCAGCCGGACTGGCCGGCTTTAGAGCAAATGCTGGCGCTGAATTTCCGTGTGCCGCTGCTGCTACAGGAATGTCTGCTGCCCGGCATGCTGGCGCGCCGTCACGGCACTATTTTGCAGGTATTAAGCACCTGCGTCAGTTTCGCCAACCCTGGTGTTGCCGCGTACAGCGCCAGTAAAAGTGCGCTGGAGAGCTACAGCAAAGTGCTGCGGCGCGAGTTACAGGACAGCGGCGTGCGGGTATTGCATTTAATCCCAGGCGGCGTCGACACCGGTTTCCGGCCTCAGGCACGGCCTGAATATTTAACGCCAGACGATGTCGCAGCCGCCGCGCTCGCGATGTTACAGGCGCCGGCTCGTGCGCATTGGCACGAATTAATACTGCGACCACAAGTGGAACGCAACTGGGCATAGGGTGTGTAGAGCAAAGCGAAACATACCGGGTATCGCATACCGGGTATCGCATACCGGGTATCGCATACCGATAAAACCATATTTTTGTGCAAGGATTTTTCATGACGCGTTTTTTACCCCTGACCTTGACGCTGCTTTGTGCGCACTGTGTTGCTGCTGAATTACCGGCCACACCACAAATCACCGCGGCTTGTCCTGCGCAAACACAGGCACAAACCAAGACAAACGCCTGCGACCTGACCATACACCATTGGTTATTCAGCAAAGACGCCCAGGGAGCCGGTCAGTTACCGGCCGCCAACGCCAGCTGGGAACTGGTACGGCTGCCGCATACGCCAAAACGTGAACCCATGGTAGTGAACGACCAGTGGCAAGGCACTATGTGGTACAAAACCACGCTGGATTTATCGCAACAACAAACCGGCCAGCAGCTGTGGCTGCAATTCGGCGGTGCGATGAATGTGGCCGATGTCTATGTCGACGGTATGCATCTGCGCCAGCACCTTGGCGGTTACCTGCCCTTTAGCGTTGATTTAACGCCTTATTTGGCATCGTTGCAAAAACAACCTGAAGCTATTGAAGTGCTGGTACGGCTGGATAACCGCGACCATGCGCTGACTGGCCTCAAACCTCTTAAGCAGCTCGATTTTAATCCGTACGGCGGCTTATACCGCCCGGTGACTCTGGCGCTACGCCCGGCGCTTTTTATCAGTTCAGAGCAATTAAGCAGCACGGTCGCAGGCGGCAGCGTCACAGTTACTTACCCGCAGATCAGCGAACAATCAGCCACTGTGGCGGTTGCGACTGAACTGCAATCTGCCGCCAATGCGCCAACTTCGGCGCGGCTGCACCAGCAAATTCTGCACAACGGTAAGCTGATCAGCCAGACACAGGCGCAGGTCAGCCTGCAAGCCGGTAAAAAACAAACGCTGCAGCAGCAACTCACCATAAATTCACCAACGCTTTGGAGCCCACAACAACCGGCGCTGTATCAACTGGTGACGGAACTGTGGCAGGGTGAACAGTTACTGGAGCGGCAACAGCGTAATATTGGCCTGCGAACCATCGACTTTGACGAACAGCATCAGCTGTTGTTAAACGGCAAAAAAACCTTTTTACGCGGTGTGAACCGCCATCAGGAATTCCCGCATTTAGGGTATGCCGTCGGGCCTCTGGCCGACGAGCGCGACGCCATCCGCATCAAAGCCGCCGGTTTTGATTATGTCCGACTGTCGCATTATCCGCAGTCCAAGGCCTTTATGGACGCGGCCGACCGCTTAGGTTTGTTGCTGCTCGACGCTATTCCGGGCTGGCAATATCAGTCGCTGGACCCGGCTTTTGCCGATTTGATGGTGCAGAACTGCCGCGATCTCATTCGTCGCAGCCGCAATCACCCGAGCATTCTGGCATTTGAATGTTCTTTAAATGAAACAGCGATGGCGCCGGCGTTAATCGAACGCCTGCATCAGACCGTCAAACAAGAAGCGCCCTGGGCCTATTCCGCCGGTTGGATGCCGGGTTTTGATCTGTATCTGCAGGCCCGCCAGCACCGGCTGCAACATTACACGCCACCGACGCAGCCTTACATCGTCTCCGAATATGGCGACTGGGAGTATTACGCGCAGGACGCCGGTTTTGCCCAGCATCAGTGGCAGGGCTTAAAAGCCGAAGCGCGCACCTCGCGTCAGTTGTTGTCAGCCGGTGAAACCCGGCTGCTGCAGCAAGCCACCAATTTGCAGGAAGCGCATAACGACAACCAACGCACGCCGGCCTTTGCCGATGGTTATTGGGTGATGTTTGACTACAACCGCGGCTACGCCAATGACCTGGAAGCCTC
>CAMLNG010000070.1 GCA_946481195.1 uncultured Chromatiaceae bacterium | reverse complement strand
GGCCAGCACGTCGGCCAGTGGCACCTGAAAGCTCTCTGGCGATAAGTCTGTTAAAAAACCCAGATTGCCGCGGTTCACACCAAGTACCGCCACGCCAAAGCGCGCCAGCACCCGTGCGGCACCGAGCATATTGCCATCGCCACCGACCACAATGGCCAGGTCACATTGTTTGCCCAGGTCCACTAAATCCGCCGCTTCAGCGTCCGGCAGGCCTAAAGTTGCAGCGACCCGTTCTTCAACCAGCACCCGTACATCATATTTACTGAGAAAATGATACAGGCTGACCAGCGTGTGATTTGCGCCCTGGTGATTGGGTTTGCCGATGAGGCCAATGGTGCGAAAACTGGGGGTCATGCAGCGTGTTCCGCTAAGTGTGTTTGCGCCGAGTATACAAAGCATGTTCTTCAGCTGCCAGCCTTTCCTTAGCCGGATTGCCGCTGTATTAATGCCCGGGTCATTGATTTTTCCGCCGATATCCCCACTATAGACAGGTCTTTTGATTGCATGAGCAAATACCCTGATGCTGAGCCGGCCCGAGCTGATTCTGAAACTCATTGTTGAGCAGTACCTGAGTGATGGTGCCCCGGTTTCGTCGAAATTTATTTCTGAGCAGGGCGGACTACAGGTCAGTTCAGCGACTGTGCGCAATACCATGGTGCAGTTAGAGCAGATGGGCCTGATTCGCTCGCCGCACACCTCGGCTGGCCGTATTCCGACTACACAGGGTATCCGGCTTTTTATCGACAAAATGCTGCAGCTTGAACCGGTGCCGCAGCGCTGGCTGAATGAAATTCAGCAGACTTTGTTACCTCAGTTACCGCCTTCTGTCTTGATCCAGCGTGCCGGTCAGTTGCTGGCGAACTTAACCGGCCTGGTCAGTCTGTTAAGCCCGCCGAAAGCCGGTGGCCGGGTGATCCGTCAGGCGGAACTGGTGCGCTTGGCAATGGATAAATTATTGCTGGTGGTGATTGATGCCGAAGGCGACATTCTGCATCGTGTGCTGGCACAACAGACTGATATCACTCAACAAACCTTAAGCCGCAGCCTTTGTGTGTTAAATGCTGCGTTATGCGGGCAGTGCTGGCCGGATGGTATCGGCCGGTTGGCATTGATGGCGCGCGCGGAAGGCGGCGATGTTGAACCGTTGTTGCTGGATGTGATGGCTCAGCTCAGCCTTGATGAAATGCAGCAAAACCAGCCGCTGGTCTACGGTCAGCATCATTTATTACAGGAAGCAGAATATCAGCCGGATGCAGCGCTGCAGCAGGTCGTGCAGTTGCTGGAACAGCCGGCCTGTTTACTGCAGATGCTGGCGCCGGTGCTGCAGGATCAATGTACGAAATTAATTCTGGGACGGGAGTCGGGCATCAGCGAGCTGCATAATGTCAGCATCATTGCGCTGCGTTATCAGGCTGAGCCGCACCGGGTGCTGGCGTTGCTTGGCCCGAGCAGGATGCATTATGCCCATCTCATTCCTCTGGTCGAAGCGATTGGCTTACAGCTATCAAAGCACTTGAATCAGCCGTGACAATCCCCATAATAGCCGCATTCATTTCGGAGTAAGTAAGCAATGAACGAGCAAGACAAGGTACAAAGCGCAGAACAGGAACAGCAGGTTGAGCAAGAGCAAGTGCAACTGTCTGATGAACAACAGATTATTGCCAAACTTGAAGCTGAGCTGGAAAAAGCACGCACTACAGCGGCGGAGCAGACTGATTTAGCGTTGCGGGTACGGGCAGAAGCCGAGAATATGAAACGTCGTGCTGCGCAGGACGTGGAAAAGGCGCATAAGTTTGCGCTGGAAAAATTTGCCGGCGATTTATTACCGGCGCTGGACAATCTGGAACGTTCGTTAGGTTTCATCGACCCGGCAAACGAAGCTGTCAAAGCGCTGGCAGAAGGTGTTGAGCTGACATTAAAAGGCTTGCTGGACACAGTCGCAAAATACGGTGTGCAGCAAATTGACCCGCAGGGTCAGCCATTTAACCCGGATTTCCACCAGGCCATGTCTATTCAGCCAAATGCTGATTTGGCACCGAATACCGTGATGTTCGTCATGCAAAAAGGCTATGAACTAAACGGTCGTTTATTGCGTCCTGCTATGGTAGGCGTGTCGAAAAAGCCGGATTAATCCGGGCTTAGTCAGAAAAAACCAGCTGCGGCTGGTTTTTTTTCGCCTGGGATTTGCTGAAGCAGTCTCTCGGTGGCAGATGCGGCGACTTTCAAGGCCTGCGTTGGTTTTTTCGGCGGTTTTTCTATATTTGCCAGCCGGTTAGAGTTATGATTCGCCTTGTTGTATAACAGGAGTTTCTGATGCACCCCGTTCAGTCCGCACTGCGCTTACCACCTTGTTCGCTGTTGATCGCCGGTCGCTGGCAAAGCACAGCCAGCAGCTTCACAGTGACTGATCCGGCGACCGGGCAGGCATTGGCGCAGGTCAGCAGTGCCGGTGTTGCCGATGCGCAGCAGGCACTTGATGCAGCAGTCGCGGCCCAGCCGCTGTGGCGGCGCAGTACTGCCACAGAGCGGGCGCGCTTGCTGATGAACTGGCATGCACTGGTCCTTGAACAACGTGAATGGCTGGCGCAATTACTGACTGCAGAGCAAGGCAAACCCCTTGCCGAAGCGCGGGCGGAAATTGACTATGCTGCCTCTTATATCAACTGGTACGCCGGTGAAGCGCTGCGCCTGGCAGGCGACTGGCAGCATCCGAGTGTCGCTGGGCGCACGCTGCTGAATATTCCGGAACCTGTGGGCGTTGTGCTGGTGCTGACGCCGTGGAATTTCCCCGCTGCGATGATCACGCGTAAATTAGGCGCGGCCCTGGCTGCCGGTTGCCCGGTGCTGGTCAAACCTTCTGAATTCACACCGCTGACCGCGCTGGCGCTGGCTGAGCTGGCGCAGCAGGCGGGGTTTCCGGCCGGTGTGATCCAATTATTGCCCAGTGCCACGCCAGATCCGGTGGCGGCTTATCTGATTGCCTCACCACAGGTGGCCAAGGTCAGTTTTACCGGCTCCACCGCAGTCGGACGTCTGCTGATGCAACAAAGTGCCGCCACGCTGAAGCGTCTGTCGCTGGAACTTGGCGGCAATGCACCGGTGCTGGTGTTTGCCGACGCTGATCTGGATGCGGCTGTCTCCGGTATTATGGCGGCAAAATTTCGTAATGCCGGCCAGACCTGCGTTTGTATCAACCGGGTACTGGTTGACGCGGGTATTGCGGCAGAGCTGGAACGCCGGTTGGCTGTGGCTGTTTTGGCGTTACGTGTCGGCGCCGGGGCGGATGCAGATACGCAGATTGGTCCGCTTATTCATCAACGGGCGGTAGACAGGGTGGATCAGCTGGTTACAGCAGCCCTCGCTGCTGGCGCGCGGCTGGTATGCCGCCACCCCACGGTTCCTGCTGCCGGCCATTTTTTCGCACCGCAGCTAGTTGCTGATGTTCGGATGGATATGACCATTTGTCAGCAGGAGATCTTTGGTCCGGTGCTCACGCTGCAGAGCTTTGAAACTGAACAGATGGCGCTGGACTTAGCGAATCAGACCGATGGTGGCCTTGCGGCTTATCTGTATGGTAGCGACGAAAAACGCAATTACCGGGTAGCCTCTGCACTTAAAGCCGGTATGGTGGGGATCAACGTCACGGCTATTTCTGATGCCCGTATTCCATTTGGCGGTGTGGGTTCGGCTGGCTTTGGCCGAGAGGGCTCTTCCTACGGCATTCACGATTATCTGCAATTAAAACATTTATGCTGGGAATTAGCTGACTGACAGCCTCAGGAGAGCGGTATGCAGTGGATGAAAACCATATTGTGGGGCGGCCTGGGTTTGCTGCTGGCATGGCCGGTGCTGGCTGTAACACCGCTGCATGATTATTTCCGCGAAAGCTGGACCACCCGCGACGGCCTGCCGCACAACACCATCAATAAGATCCAGCAAAGTGGCGACGGTTATCTGTGGCTCGCGACCTGGGAAGGCGCTGCCCGCTATGATGGCAGGAATTTTACCGTGTTTGGCCGTGATGCTGTGACCGGGCTGCCGGATGCCGGTGTACGGACTTTCTTTCGTGAAAATGACGGCAGTTTATTGGTCGCCGGCGCCCGCGGCGGGATCAGCCGGGTTGGTGCGGGACGTTGGCACAGTCTGCCGCCGCTGGGCCAGCTTATTAATGATTTAGCCCGCGATCAGCAAGGTCAGCTCTGGATCGCTATCGAAGGTGGAGGCGTCGCGCGCCAAAACGCCGATGGTCAGTACCAACGTTTTGGCAGTGAGTCCGGCCTGCCGGTACGGGTCGCTTACCAGCTGCAACAAGACCATCAGGGCATCTTGTGGGTTGCGACCCAACAAGGTCTGTACCGGGTTGACCCGGCAGCAGCAGAGATCCGTTTTGAGCGGGTTGCACTGTTGCCCGAGCAGCCGGATGTTAACGTCTTTACGCTGACACTGGATCTGCATGGGCAGTTGCTGGTTGGGGCCGACAAAGGTTTGTTTCGTTTCGACGGCCGCAAGTTCAGCCTGGTTGACCCGGCGCTTGCCAACGTCGCTGTGACAGCATTGTATGTCGATCAGCAGGACCAGATCTGGATAGGCACGCTGAATCAGGGCCTGCAGCGTTTCAGTGCTCTTGGCATCGAGCAGCTGGCCGTACAGGATGGCCTGCCAAATAACCGGGTATTAAGTATTTTTCAGGACAGAGAACAGAGTATCTGGGTCGGTACCAACGCCGGGTTGTACCGGCTGCGCGAAACGCCTTTTACTAATCTGACCCAACAGCAGGGTCTGGCTGACAATTATGTCCGCACTGTGCTTGAACACTCCGATGGTAGTGTCTGGATTGGCAGTGCTGGTGGGCTTGATCGCTGGTCGGCAGGCCAGATTAGTAAAATCCAATTGAGTGCAAGCGTCTCAGTGCTGAGTCTCGCAGAAGGTGAGGGCGGCGATGTTTGGGTTGGTACATACGGCGACGGAGTGTTTCAGCTGCATCAGGGGCAGGTTGTGGCGCACTATCATCGTGGCAACGGCCTGGCCAGTAATGAAGTTCGCGCTATCGCTCTTGTCGATGACAAAGTGTTTATCGGCACTCCGGCTGGCCTGCATTTGTTGCATCAACAGCAGCTCAGGCTGTTTACCGTCGCAGAGGGCCTGCCAGCAAATTTCGTATCAGCGCTGCATTATCAGGCCGCGGATAGTCAACAAGCTGGTCAGCTTTGGATTGGCACCGGTGCCGGGGCTGCAGTCTGGAAGGACGGTAAACTGCGACCACTGAGTTTAGTCAGTCAGGAACAAGCCGAATATGTCTTCGGTTTTCATCATGACAAAGACAGCCCTTTTATTTGGATGGCGACGGATCGTGGCCTCATTCGTTATGATTTTACCCGTAATCTCCTCAGGCTGGTTGGCCGTAGCGCCGGGGTGCCGGTGGAAAAAATTTTCGCATTACTTGCAGATACCAAAGGTGATTTCTGGCTCAGCAGCAACCGGGGCATAGTGCGGATCAGTCAAAGTGATGCGCATGCTGTCGCTGATGGTAAACAGCAACAGCTGACAGGTTCTGACCTGTTTGGCGAAGCTGATGGCATGCAAAGCGCACAGTGCAATGGTGGCTCAGTACCAGCGGCGACTCTGCGCCGCGATGGAACTGTATGGTTTGCTACCTCCATGGGTGTGGCCAGTGTCGATCCGGCCCGGCTGGCACAATTTAGCCTGAAACCGCCACCGGTTGTGGTCCAGCAAATTAGTGCTGATGGGCGTGAAGTCTCGCTGCAAAATGCTGAATTGCCGGCCGGCACTTTCCGGATTCGTTTTGAATTTGCCGGTTTGAGTTATGTGATGCCGTCACGGATTTTATACCGCACCCAATTGCTGGGCGTAGAACCGGATTGGGTCGATCGTGGCACCGCCAATCATGCCGAATATACCAATTTGCCACCAGGGGATTACCGCTTGCTGGTCAGTGCCGCCTACCCGGAAAGTGACTGGAGCAGCGAAGTCGCCAGGATTGAGTTCAGAGTGCTGCCCCTATTTTGGCAAAAGGCTTGGGTGCAGCTCAGCGCAGGCGCGCTGGCGTTATTGACATTGTTTGGCTTTGTCCGCTGGCGGCTGTACCGGCTTAGTCAGTCGGAGCTGAAACTGAAGTTGCAGGTTGCCGGCAAAACCACTGAGCTGCTGGCACAGGCGCAGAGTCTGCGTCAGGCAGTGGCGGAGAAAACTCAACTGGCTGAACAACTACAGCATCAGGCTGCTGCTTTTGCCGCACAGGCCCGTGAAGATGGCTTAACCGGCCTTGCCAACCGGCGCGCCTTTGACGAACAACTGGCGTTTGAATACAGCCGGGCACAGCGCCTCGGGCAACCGCTGTGCCTGGTCATGCTGGATATTGATCATTTCAAGACCATCAATGATCGTTGGTCGCATCAGGCCGGTGATCTGGTATTGCAGCGCCTGGCCATGTTACTGCGTGCCGAAGTCCGCGAGATTGACCGTATCGCGCGCTGGGGCGGCGAGGAGTTTGCGTTATTATTACCGCAAACGGCACTGCCGCAAGCGGTTGAAATCAGCGAGCGCATTCGCCAGGCCATTGCCGAACTGGATTTCTCTGCCGATGTCCCCGGTTTACAGGTCACCGCCAGTTTTGGCGTCGCACAACTGGAGAATTCCGGCAGTTACGACAAACTGCTGAGTCGGGCTGACCAGCTGTTGTATCAGGCAAAAGCCCAAGGCCGTAACTGCGTACTGAGCGAAGACCCGCTATGCTAACAACCAGATAAATAGCAGGGGCGAACAAGGTTGAATCTGAAGCAGAACCTATTCCTGTTGCTGGCTCTTTACTGGGGAGGCCGGGCCCATCCCGTGCTGGCAGGTGATGCGCCATTACGGGTGCCGCATATCGCTGACGCGCCGCCTTTTATGCTGACGGATGCGCAGCAGATCCCCAATGGCGGCATTTTATTTGATATTTATCAGCAGATGAGTGCTGCGATGCAGCGCCCTTTGCAAATTGAAGCGATCCCACGCAAAAGGGTCACGGACATGCTGTTGCGCGGGCAACTGGATTTTTATTGTAATGGCACACCGGATTGGTTCACAGAACCGCAGCTGCGCTGGAGCCCGCCGTTGTTTGTGCATCGTGATCTGTATGTTTCTGTTGAGCCTTATCGTGATTTTGCCGATTTTAAGCAGCGGGTGCGTGGAAAAGTCGGCACCACTTTCGGCTATGTCTATCCAACTTTAACCGAATTATTTGCCCGTGGTCAGTTACAGCGGGTCGACAGCTATTCGCCGGCGGAAAGCCTGCGGCATCTGCAAAGACATCATTTAAATGCGGTGGTGGTGTCAGAGTTTGAATTTGGTTATCTGCTGGCACAAAAACAGGACTTACATGTGGTGGAGATTGAACGCAATCAAATCCGTTGCATGTATTCACCGGTGCTGTCTGAACAGACGATTGAGCAGCTGAACCAGACCATCACAAGGCTAGGGCAACAGGGGAAAATCGAGCAAATCCTGGCGGCTTACCGCTAGGGGCCTTCGCTCAGACCCACTCCTGCACTTTGCTCAGCAAAGTTCTGGCATCAAAAGGCTTGGCGATAAAATCATTCATCCCGGCCTCCAGGCATTCGCGGCGAAATTCTTCAGTGGCGTGTGCGGTCAGTGCAATAACCGGAAGTTTGGCGTACACCGCTTGTTGGCGCAGTAATTTAGTCGCGGTGTAACCATCCATCGTCGGCATATGCACGTCCATCAGTACCAGGGCATACTGTTGTTGCTGCAGCTGTGACAGTGCCTGTTCACCGTGGTCCGCAACGTCAACAGCAAAGCCGGCATGTTGCAGGATGATCCGTGCCAGCGTCTGATTGTAGCTGTTGTCTTCAACCAGCAGAATGCGGTTGGTATTGGTCGCCAGCGTTGTTGTGGCGGCGCTCTGGGATGGCAGAGGCTCAGGCGCAGGATTGACCGTCGCAGTGCTCACAGGTGTGCTCAAATCTGCGCGTGGCGCCGCTTTGCCCTCGGCGCTTGATTCTGCGCGGTAGCTGCGGATATTAAAGCTGAAAGTACTGCCGATGCCGGCCTGACTTTGCACGTCGATGCGCCCCCCCATAAGCTGCACCAAACGCTGCGCAATACTGAGGCCAAGCCCGGTGCCACCATATTTGCGGCTGGTTGAGCTGTCCGCCTGACTGAATGCCTGAAACAGATTGCTGCACTGTTCCGGGCTCAGGCCAATACCGGTGTCCTGTACGGCAAAATGCAACCAGACTTCGGCCGGCGTTTCCGGCGCCTTCACCTGCAGCGCCAAATCAACCCGCAGCACCACTTTGCCCTGACCGGTAAATTTCACCGCATTGCTGAGCAGGTTAATCAGCACCTGGCTGAGCCGCAACGGGTCGCCAATCAGCCAGGCTGGTACCTGTGGATCTACACTGAATTGCAGCTCCAGCCGTTTTTGCCGTGCCTGCTCGATAAACAAATCGCGAATTTGCTGCAGCATGTCCTGCAGCCGGAAGCGCACCTGTTCCAGTTCCAGCTTGCCGGCTTCGACTTTGGAAAAATCGAGTATGTCATTGATAATGCTCAGTAAAATCTTGCTGGATGCGGTGATTTTACTCAAATACAGCTGTTGGTCCGCGAAGGATTCACTGTTTTGCGCGAGCTGGGCAAAGCCGATGATTGCGTTCATCGGGGTGCGGATCTCGTGGCTCATGTTGGCGAGGAACTCGCTTTTCGCCACCGCAGCTGCTTCGGCTTTTTGCTTGGCGCCTTCGAGCATCAGCATAGTGTCTTCCAGATGCTGGGTGCGCTGGCGCACTAAATCTTCTAGCTTGCTGTTTTCCTGCAACACAGGCCGCACGCGCCAGCCAATCAGGCTTTTTAATAACAACAGCGCCAGCAGCGTATACACCAGATATGCCCACCAGCTCTGATACCATGGTGCGGCAATTTGCAGGTGTAACGGTGTGGCTTCGCTGATTTCGCCAAAGGCATTTTTATAACGCAATTTAAACTGATAACTACCCGGCGCCAGATTGGTGTAATCCCGGTAGGTTTCATTTTGCCAGTCAGACCAGGCCGGGTCATTGCCGGCCAGTTGCACCTGAAACAGGTTGGTATCCAGATGGCCGTAGCGTGGCACTGTATATTCAATCCGCAATGAATTCTGATCTGCAGCCAACTCCAGTTTTGCCAGATGGCCGCCGGCGAAGTGCGTCTGATTGTCGCGGCTGACCACCCGGCGGATCAATGGTGGATGCGCGACCTGCGACTTACTGATGCGGCTGGCATCGAAACGGAAAATCCCTTCAGCGCCGCCAAACCAGGTAACGGCAGCGTCCTCAGCGAGGATCACGTCCAGCGGTGTATCAGCCAGCGGAAACAGTGGTGCTGCTGACCAGTGATAAGGTTGATCAGCGGCGGATTTTTCTGCGGCACCGGCCTGACGCTCGCCGGTCTGATTATCCCAGTTGATCATCCAAATCCGGCCGGCGCTGTCCTGGGTTGGAGAGCGGACCCAGGGCTGCTCAGGAAATAAGTCGCGAAACACCGGATGGAGCTGGAAACTCTGTGTGCTTTGGTTAAATTGATACAGGCCGGCGACCGTGGCAAACAACAAACCGCCGGACCAGCGATGCACAGAATTGCGATTCAGGCTTGGCAGTCCGGCCGTTTCGGTAAATTTGTCGATTAACGCCGGCGTGCCGCTTTGCAGGCGATAAATGCCATGTGCCAGACTACCAATCCATAAAGTACCGTCACTTTCTTCGACCAGACTGTTCAGGTTACCTTCTATTCCCGCTATCAATCCCAGGTCACGCCACTGCTGACCATCAAATTGCAGCCGGGTCAGGCCGTTTTGCAGACCAACCCAGACTTGGGAAGGATCGCGACGCGAAACCAGCAGCACTTTAACTGGCAGCGGCGCGCTGTAAATCAGGCTGGCTTGACCGTCTTTGTACTGAAATACGCCTTTGTTATTGGCGATAAGCATTGAATCGGCAAAATCGGCAAAATCCCAGGTCTGATTGGTAAAACCGTCCAGCGCGGTAAAATGTGCGGCTTTGACGCCGTCGGCCTGCAGTCGGAACAAACCCTGGCTGGTGCCGGCAAACAGCTGACCGTTGTAGCGGTGCAGTGACAACACATTGCCTTTGAGCCCCATCACATGGTTAAACATTGAAATCGCCGAAGAGGCTTCCACCCGGGCCAGACCATGGTCCATCGCTACCCACAGGCCTTGTTGCCGGTCTTCCATCAGCGCGCGGATATTGTCATCCAGCATGCCGGAGAATTTATTGATATGGCTGTGAATATTGCCCTTGTCATCCAGCAGATAAATACCGTTACGCACTGTGCCGATGGCCAGCAGACCGTTGCGCAGACGCAAGCTGGTGTAAATCATCGCTTCGTTCAGTTCGCTGCTGGCTGGTAACGTAACGTGGGACATGCCATGCGGGCCAAGCAGAAAAAAGCCAGCGTCGCGGGTGCCAATCAGTACCTGATTTTCATCCCATTGTTCGGCGATAAACACTGCTTTGTCGGCCAGCGGCTGGGCGGCGGGTATGGGCTCCAGCCGGCCGTCGGTCAGTTCCAGCAAGCCGGTGTCCTGTTCTTTAATCAAAATCCGGTCGTTGAGCTGGAAAGCTTTCATAAAAGCCGACTCGCTGGTCCAGCTGCGGACTTCCTGGTCGTTGATTAAAAACAGATAAGAGCGGGCGACAAACAACACGCCTTGGTCTGTGACAAAAGTCTGGCGGATATCCTGAAAATTACGGTAAGCGGCCGGAATACGATCGCGCCAGGACACAAACTGTGCGCCCTGCGGCCGGCTTTTATTGATATACCCGAGGTCGCCTTTGGCCCCGACATAGATGCGGCCATCATTGCCAGGTGCCAGCGAGCGCACTACTGACTGATTGGTGGTTGCCAGTGTGCGCCAGTGCACACCATCAAACTCCAGCACGCCAACATTATTGCCGGCATAAATCAGGCCGTCAGTGTCCTGCAGTAAGGCCCAGTTTTGGGTACCGGCGTTATAGTCTTTGGGTTTGAAATTTTTGAGCAGGGGTAAACCGGCTTCCATCGCGCTCACCAGCGTGCTGCACAACAGCAGGCTGAGAGCCAACAACCGGGTGACAGATACAATAACTGACGCAAATCCCTGCACAGCAAAACCTCGTGGTCTGAACGCGGCTCCAGTCGGAGCGCAGACCTGCTAAATTAACCCAGCCCATGGCTTGGGTCAATTTCAGACTTTTTCTTTGGTCAGCTTGTCCAGGT
>CAMLNG010000069.1 GCA_946481195.1 uncultured Chromatiaceae bacterium | reverse complement strand
CTTTCTTTTGGCAAGGCAAAAGAAAGGAACTCACCGTTAGGTGAAATCTTTGCTAGACGGTCTTTCCGCTAAGATAAAAATGATTCCAGCAGAAGGCAGCAGAAAGCAGCAGAAGGCAACAGAAGCTAACACCAAAATCACTCCAAAAAATCCCGCCGGGTCAGCTGGTACTTCGCCATTTTGTCGTACAGGGTTTTGCGGGCGAGGCCGAGTTCCTGCATTACATCTTTGATCGAGCCATGGTGCTGATTCAGCGCTTCTTCAATCAGGCTTTTTTCGTAGGCTTCGACCCGTTGTTGCAGCGACATCAGGCTGCTGATGCCATCGTTTGGCGTGTCGGTTTTGCCAAAACACACCGCCGGGCCGAGCAGCACATAACGTTCCGCCATATTCCGCAGTTCGCGCACGTTGCCGGGCCAGTCGTGTTGTTGCAGTTGTTGCACCTGAGAGGGCGTCAGCGGCTGATATTCTTTGTGAAACCGCGCTGCCGCGACCAGGGCAAAATGGCTGAACAGCAACATCAGGTCGTCGCGCCGCTCCCGTAAAGGCGGCAGGCTGACTTCGACCAGGCTTAAGCGGTAATACAAATCGGCGCGAAAAGCGCCACTGGCGGCCAGTTGTTTGAGGTCGGTTTTGGTGGCGGCGATAATCCGCAGGTCAAGCGCCACCGGCTGATTCGAGCCCAGCCGGGTGACCCGGCGCTCTTCCAGTACGCGTAGTAATTTCACCTGCAGCGACAGCGGCGTGCTTTCGATTTCATCTAGAAACAGTGTGCCGCCATTGGCGAATTCAAACTTGCCGGCGCGTTTTTTCTCCGCGCCGGTATAAGCGCCGGCGTCGGTACCAAATAACTCGCTTTCGATCAGCTGTTCCGGAATAGCGCCGCAGTTAATAGCGACAAAGTTATGCTCGCGCCGGCTGCTTTGTTCGTGCAGGTAACGCGCGACCAGCTCTTTACCACAGCCGGTTTCGCCAAAGATCAGCACGTCAGCCGGCGCGTCCAGCACGGCATCCAGCACGCTGCGCAGCTGCACCATGGCCGGGCTTTGACCGAGGATCCGCATGCCCGGTTGCTGGGCGCGTGCGACTGAGGCTTTCAGTTGGCGGTTTTCCAGCACCAGCGCGCGTTTTTCCAGAGCGCGTTGCGCCACTTCTAATAAGTGGCCGTTATCAAATGGTTTTTCCAGAAAGTCATAAGCGCCTTGCTGCAAGGCTTTGACCGCAAGTGACACGGCACCATAACCGGTCAGCACCACCACCGGGATTTCGGCATCGATGGCGTGAATCGCCTTGAGCAGGTCCAGCCCATGCATCGCCGGCATATGGATGTCGGTAATGACTATTCCGGGAAAATCGGCGCCGGCAAAATCCGCGGTTAACTGCTTCAGTAATGCTCCAGGGTTGGCCGTGGTGTTGCACTGCAGCCCCTCCAGACGAAACAGCTGCTCGACGACGGTGCGGATCTCGGCTTCATCATCGATAAACAGGATTTGCGGCATAGATTCGGTAGCTGTAAGAGACATCAGCAGGCTTCCATCGGTAACAGTGGCAAAGTGACACAAAACTCAGCGCCGCCCTGTGGGTGATTGCGCACTTCCAGCTTGCCGGCAAAGGACTGAATGATGCGCTGTGAAATCGACAGGCCAAGCCCCAAGCCGTCGCGTTGTTTGGTGGTGAAAAAGGCTTCAAAAATCCGTTCCAGATGATGTGGCTCTATGCCCGGGCCCTGATCTTTTAGCAGAATTTGCACTTGCTGTTGCTGTGTTCTGACCGCCACTGCCAGTGCCGCATCGGTTTGTGTTTGCATCGCCTGCAGCGCGTTCGTCAGCAGGTTGACCAGCACCTGCTCCAGCTGAATTGGGTCGCCCAGCACCTGCGGCGGTGCTTCCGGCAGTTGTAACCGCACTTTCACGCCCTGACGCTGACATTGATGATGCACCAGCCCGACCGCATCCAGCACCAGTTTGTTGATATCCACCGGCTGGTTTTTACCGGCGCTTTTACGGCTGAAATCTTTAAACTGCGCGACGATATTGCCAAGTCTGGCAATCAGTTGCTGCATCGCCTGCAGGTTTTGTTTTGCCTCGCTGTACATGGCTTTATCGAGCATTTTGGCGGTGGTCTGGCTATAGCTCGATAGCGCCGTTAGCGGCTGATTCAGCTCATGATTCAGCGACGCCGACAAATTGCCGATAGTGGCGAGTTTGGCGGCCTGCACTAATTCCTGTTCGGTTTGCGCCAGTGCAGTTTCAGTTTGTTCCCGCTGCTGAATTTGCGCCACCAGCTGCTGATTGCTGGCAGCCAGATCTGCAGTGCGGGCGATGACCCGTTGTTCCAGCTGTCTGGCATGCAATTCCAGTTGCGCCGTGCGTTTTTGCCGCTCGCGTTGCAGGCGCCAGCCAAGCAGTAAAATCACGAACAGCAGCGTGGTCAAAAGCAAAGCGGCACTGAGCTGTTGGTAGGCGTCTGTGGCGGGCGTCAACACCGTCAGTTGCCAGCCGAACTCCGCCAGTTGTTGCGACTGCACCAGATAATTCTGCCGCTTGGTGCCAAGCGGCATCTGCCACAGCTGCTGCCAGGGCGTCAGCAGCGCGCGGCGTTCAGTCTGGCCCAGCGGCGTGATGGCTTTGGTCAGATAACGTGGTTGTTCGCTGCTGCTCAGCGGTACATGATCCAGCTTGGTCAGGCGCCAGGCCGGCACGTCAGAGAGGAAAATTTCGTTACTTTGGCCAGTGACAATAAAGTGGCTGCCTTTGAGGCCGGCGATTTGTTGTTGCTGCAGCTCCAGCGGTTCTAAATCGACTTTTGAGACCAGCACAGCGCGCACCGGGCTGGCCGGGTTTTTGTTGTCTTGCTGCAGCGGCGCGCTGTAATACACGCCGCGCATACCGCTGGTATGGCCCAGCGCGTAATAAAACCCGCTGTTGCCGGCGAGCGCGGCCTGCACATAAGGCCGAAAGCCAAAATCGCGCCCAACATAAGAGGTGGCATCCTGACTATTGCTGCTCGCCAGCACCAGGCCATCATTGCCGACCAGATATAAATCCGCCACACCGGCGCTTTGCTGCAATTCGGCCAGATATTGATTCAGTGCTGCGATATCCGACTGTGCCAGCCATTGCTGCAGCAGCGGGCTTTGACCGAGCTTTGCCGGCAATGTCGCGTGCCGGCCAATGCTGTAGCGCAAAAATGCCGCCAGATTGTTGCTCTGATTCACCGCCTGGGCGCGCAAATCCTGGTAAATCCAATGCTGACAGGCTGCTGCTGTAAATAACAGCAACAGCAGATAACACAACAGCAGCGCCGGGCGTGGCATTCGAAGCACAATCAGTTCCTGAAATTCGTATCAGGCGACAGTGTAAGGGCAAGCAGCGCAAGCGGCAAATGCGGCTCAGACGCCCCAGCGGCGCAAGGCCTGTAAAAACACCGGGTCGCGGCGTAGTTGCGGGATCACCTGATTGATCCGCGGCATCAGTTGCTGATTTTCCGGGGCATTGCCACAGCCGATCACACCGGCCGGTTGCTCTGCGTGATTTTCTGCCAACGGCAATAAGGTTAATTTCTGACCGCCAAGCTCTCGATAGTACTGATACACAAAGGGATATTCGACGGTGTAGTCCAGACGGTTTTGCGCAACCATCTTTAGCATGGCAACAGTTTCGTTGTCGCCGGTGCGTTGCAGCACCTGCTGCGGATGGCGTTGCTGATGCGCATCAATCATAGGTTGCAAAATGCCGTATTTACGGCCGGCCGGATAACCAAAACGCAGGTTTGGTATTTTCAGCAGGTCAGCAAATGCTGGTTGTGGGCCAAATTGCTGATGAAGTTTGATCCCCAGTTCAGGCCTCGTCATCAACTGATGGGGGCGGTAGCTGTGGGTACTCTCCGAGTAAATCACGCCGCTGAGCGGTTGTTTTGGTTGCAGCATGCAGGCAAAACACAGCTGATGCTGGTGCTGTAGTTCCCTGGTCACCCTCTGTTGTGGCATCAACGCCAGTTTTGCTTCAACGCCGGGCAATAGCAGGTGCAGTCGTTCGATGAGTACGTCACAAATGCCCTGGCCACGCAAAGAGCCATCGACGATATGAAAAGGCGGGGCGTGATTCACTGCCCACTGCAGTTCAGCTGCCAAGGTGGTGTTTAGCAAAGCATAACCAAGACAAAACGTACTGAGCCAGCGCGAGAGGCGGAATTCCATTTTCGACCTGTGTTGTTGTACCTGGATGAGCAAAACTTAATCGATTAATTGCAAGATCGCCAGCCAGCGCGCGATTTTTTTCAGCAGATGATACCGGTGGCAATCAACGATGTTTTCCGGCAGTTGAACCGAAATCAACTGCTCAGGGCTTCCTGTGACTAAATGCTTTAAGTTAATATGTGATAACATCACATTTCTTGAGGCTGTTATGTCATTTTCTGCGCGCCGCTCTGCCGTGAGGGCGATCCCCTACCGATTATTTCCGCTGTCTGTGCTGGCGCTACTCTGTGCTGCACCGGCTGTTGCTGAAGACGCACAAAATCTGGAGCACATTGAAGTGCGCCATCACCAGAGCTATCGCGGCCAGGTGCCGGTGGAAAAATTACCGCAGGCGGTATCAACGTTGGGCCAGGATGATTTTGCGGACTGGTCGATGAGCCGTTTTCAGGATGTGCTGGATTTATCCAGCGGCATCGCGCGGCAAAACAACGGCGGCGGTCTGTGGGACAGTTTTTCGCTGCGTGGTTTTCCCGGTAACGAAAATATGCCATCAGGGTATTTGATCAACGGCTTTAACGGCGGCCGTGGTTTTAGCGGCCATCGCGACGTGTCGAATATCGAAATGGTCGAAATATTAAAAGGCCCGGGGTCAGCCTTGTATGGCCGCTCTGAACCGGGCGGCACTATCAATATCATCACGCGTAAACCGAATCAGAGCGCAGGCGGTTATCTCAAAGCCAGCGCCGCCACTGAGCAGCAATACCGGTTGGAGGGCGACTACAACTATGTGCACAGTGACAGCCTGATGTTGCGTGTCAACGGCGCAGTGCAGGACCATGGCAGTTTCCGTGATGAAGTCACCAGTGAAAAGCAGGTAGTGACGCCTTCGGTGTTATGGCAGCTCGATGCCGACAGCTCTGTGTTGTACGAAGTGGAAGTGCTGCGGCAGGATCAGCTGTTCGACCGCGGTATCGTCGTGCTGAATAACAACTTCAGCACAGTGCCGCATAGCCGCTATTTAGGCGAACCCGGTGATAAACCAACGGAAATTGCAGCCACCGGCCATCAGCTGAGTTATGAGCGGGATTTAGGCAACAGCTGGCACCTGAACCTCGGTGCCGGTTACCGCGATTCCAGTCTGCAGGGCTTTTCTTCTGATGCTGAACTGGCGAGAGCGCGCCAGGGGGTGTTTGATGACGGCAAAACGCTGACGCGTCAGCGTCGTTACCGCGATTATCACTCTGAAGACAGCACAGCGCGGCTGGAATTCAGCGGCAGCCCGCAGCTTTTTGGCATCACCCATCAGCTGCTGCTCGGGTCTGATGCCTACGATTATGAACTGTACACGCTGCTTGGCCGCTATCGGGGCCCGAAAGGCAGCTACGCCATCAATATTCAGGCGCCTTTATATGGCGTGGCCAAAGCCGGCACTATCGCCACTTTGTATGAAAACATCGAGTCGCAACAAGCGGTTGGTGTGTATCTGCAGGATTTGATGCAGCTGAGCAGCCAATGGCAATTGTTACTCGGCGTGCGTTACGACAGTTACCAGCAACGTATTGAAGAGCTGGTAAAAAAGACCGTCGCCCGCACTGAAGACCAGCAAGTTAGCCCGCGGGTCGGCCTGAATTATCTGCTGAACGACCAGGTGACCTTCTACGCCAATTATGCTGAGGGCTTCCTGCCGCTGTCGGGTACGGATTACGCTGGTAAGGCGTTTGACCCTGAGCTGAGTGAATCGGTGGAATTTGGTGTCAAGCTGGCGCTGGCTTCCTGGCAAGCAACTGTGTCGGTATTTGATGCGGAGAAATCCAACATTCTGGTGTCCGACCCGGTGAACGTTGGCTTTTCGGCGACGCTGGGCGCGGCGCAAAGCCGTGGCGCAGAGCTGGAGCTGGCGGGCCCGCTTTCAGCCAATACCGATTTGTCGCTGTCATATAGCTGGCTCGACAGCGAAACCTTAAAAGACAGTATCAACATTGACTGGGGTGTGCTCATTCCCAAGGGCAGTGCTTTGGTGAACGTGCCGCGTCAGACGCTGAGTGTGCAGCTGCGGCACAATTTGCAACTGGTGGTTTTCGACAGTCAGATTGGTGCGCGTCTGCGTTATCAAAGCAAAAGGTTAGGCGATGCCGTCACACCTTCTTATATTTTGCCATCGCACACGCTGTGGAGTCTGTTTGCCACCGCGCGGCTGACGCCACAATGGCAGGCCGAAGCTGTCGTGGAAAATCTGCTGGATAAAGCCTGGATCCAAAGCTCCTATTCAGCACTTTGGACTTATCCGGGTGAACCACGCGCGCTGCGCCTCAGTCTGCGTTACGAGTTCTGAAGATGACGACTCTCACTGCTTCGCCACAGCAACGCGGCCGTATCAACAGCATCGATATGCTGCGTGGTCTGGTGATGCTGATCATGCTGCTGGACCATGTGCGGGAGCGGGTGCTGCTGCATTTGCAGGTCAGCGATCCGATGGACATCAGCACTGTTGACCCTGGCCTGTTTTTCAGCCGTTTGCTGGCGCACTGGTGTGCGCCGGTATTTGTGTTTTTATCCGGCGTGTCGGCTTATTTGTATCAACAAAAAGGCCGGCCGCTGACGCCATTTTTAGTCAAACGCGCTTTGGTGTTGATTGCGCTGGAACTGACGCTGGTAAATTTTGCCTGGCTTGGCAGTTACAACACACTGTATTTGCAAGTGATTTGGGTGTTTGGCCTTTGCATGCTATTGCTGGCGCTGTTGCATCATTTACCGCGGCCGGTATTGCTGGTCATCGGGCTGTTGCTGGTTGGAGGCCATAACCTGCTGACACCTGTCCAGTTTGCTCCCGGCGAAACCGGCTATTGGTTGTGGACCATCCTGCATGACCGGGGTTTTTTACTGGCTCCGGGAGAGGCGGCCATTGCGGTGAAAATCAGTTATCCGTTATTGCCCTGGGTGGGGGTCATTGTGCTGGGCTATCTGGCGGGCTGCTGGTTCCAACAAGCGGCGCAGGCCCGGCAGCAGTGGCTGTTGCGCAGCGGTGTATTGGCGCTGGCGGCACTGTTGTTACTCCGTAGCTTGAATTTGTATGGCGAGACGCTCGACTGGCAGGTTCAGCCCACCGCGCTTCTGACCATGATGGACCTGCTCAATTTCACCAAATATCCGCCGTCGCTGGATTTTCTGCTGCTGACGCTTGGCCTGATGTGTCTGGCGCTGCGGGCGCTGGAGCAGGCAGCCATGAAGAACCCAGCCGCACGCTGGCAGCAGGTGCTGAGTGATTTTGGTGCGGCGCCGATGTTTTTTTACATCCTGCATCTGTATGCCTTGTTGCTGCTGTACAAGCTGGCCTTGCTGCTATTTGCACCGAATCAACAAACCGCTTATGGCCTGATGCTCAGCGTCAGCCATGTCGGCTGGGTCTGGTTGATTGCCGTGCTGCTCGCTGTTGCTTTGTATTGGCCAACCCGCTGGTTTGCCGGTTTTAAACAACGCAGTCACTGGCGCTGGGTGCGTTATTTCTGAGCCTGAGCCTTAGTCTGAGCATGGAGCTGAGCGTTCAGATGCAGCTTCAGGAAGTGGCGGTTAAACAAATGCGCCGCCATTAACAAAATACCGGCACTGACAGCCAGCCATGGCTCCAGCGCCGCCGGTACCCACAACGACACTAACATCAAAGCGGCGCCGGCGACACCAAGCCACAACGGCGCATGCTGCTGATGCTGACGCCTTGCCGCCGGTAAACTCCAGATCACCAGCAATAAAATCGGTGTTATCAGCAGATAATGCACCCACTCAGCTTCCAGCCAATGCCCCAACAAACCTGCACCACCGAGCGCCAATAAAATCGGCGTTATTAAGCAATGAATAATGCAAAGCCCTGATATATAAGCCGCTACTAAATCTTTCATTGGTCTCACCTCTGCTGCACCTGAACGGAAAACGCTGGTTTTTATGCTTGAATGAAATGTTATATTATCACATTATCGAGTGCGAAATCGAAGGCAAATTTTCTGATTTGGGTATAACGCAGGGAGATCTATGCATTACCGTAACAAAATAGCCGTGCTGGTGGCGGCGACATTCAGCCAGCAGCTGTGGGCGCAATCTGTGTCTGGTGTGGTGTTGGACCACAAAGGCCAACCTGTCGCCGGAGCAGAAGTGTCGCTGGCCGGCAGTCAGGCCCGGGTGAAAACCGATGCCGCCGGCACTTTCCTGCTGGCAGCGCCGGCCGGCCAGCTGGCAGAGCTGCACGTTGAAGCGCCGCAATTCGCCCATCGCAATCTGCATCTGAATGTGCCAGAGGCGGGCCTGAATAATGTCGAGCTGCGTCTGGCGCCGACCTTACTTGAAGTTATTGATATTAAAGCCAGTCCGCTGCACGCCTCCGCGACCGAGTCGGCGCTGCCGGTCAGTGTGCTGTCCGGTGAGCAGCTGAAAATGCAGCAGGCGTCGACACTTGGTGACACGCTAAAAAATCAGGTCGGTGTGCACAGCAATTTCTATGGCTCGGTCGCCAGCAGCCCGATCATCCGTGGTTTAGACGGCCCGCGCGTGATGATCACGCAAAACGGCCTGGATGCCGGCGATGCGTCGCGGGTGGGGCCGGACCACAGCGTGGCGAGTGAAGCCGGTACCGCCCAGCAAATTGAAGTACTGCGTGGTCCTGCCACCTTGTTTTATGGCAGTGGCGCTATCGGTGGTGTGGTCAATGTAGTGGACGAACGCGTGCCGACGCGCCGGGACACGCAGGCGAACTGGCAGCTGGAACGCCAGAGCGTCAACAACGAAAAACTGGCCGCTGCTGCCGGCCAAACCAGCGTCGGTGATGTTGCCTTCTATGCCGACGCGTTCTGGCGTGACCAGGGCAATTACAAAATTCCCGGCACTGTTGAAACCAACAGCCATGAAACGGGTAGTGCGGAAGCTAAAGGTGGACGCGTTGCCAATACCGATGCGACCGGCAAAGGCGGCACTGTTGGTGCCAGTTATTTATTGCCGAATGGTTTTGTCGGGCTGTCGGTCGGCCGGCTGGAACGGCAATACGGTATTCCGGGCCATTCACATGGCGGACATGATCACGAAGCTGAGGCCGGCCATGCCGAAGAACGAGTTTTTGCCGACCTTGAGCAAGACCGGGTGCAACTGCACAGCCAGTTAAATTTCAGCGGCGGGCCTTTGGCGCAACTGAATATCAAAGCTGGTTTTACCGACTATCAGCATGCCGAAATTGAAGACGGCGCTATCGGCACCACTTTCAAAAACCGCAGTGACGAAGCTCGGTTGGAACTGCTGCACCGCGAATGGCTGGACTGGCGCGGCGGCCTCAGCCTGCACTACAAACACAGTGATTTTTCAGCGGTAGGTGACGAGGCCTTTACGCCACCGTCGACGCAGGAAATGCTGGCGATTGGCTGGATGGAAGAGCGGCATTTTGGCCCGCTGTTACTGCAAACCGGTGCCCGGCTGGAACGCGTCACGCTCAAAGCCTCCCAGGTTTTGCTGCCGGAGCTGGCGGCGCATGCCCATGACGGCAGCGAACATGATGATCATAACCACGGCGGCGATCAGCTGATCCGCACTTTTGCCGTCGATCAGAACTTCAAGCCATATAGCCTGTCGGCTGGCCTCGTCTGGGAATATCAGGACGGCTACAACGCCGCGCTGTCGTTGTCGCGTTCAGGCCGCGCACCTGCAGCATCTGAGTTGTTGTCCTTCGGCCCGCATATCGGCACTAACGCCTATGAGATCGGCGCCTTGTTCCGCGTCAATCCATTAGCAGATCCGCACCAGGCCTTTGTGCTGAACAAAGAGCCGGTGGATTTGGAAGTGTCGAACAACATTGACCTGACCTGGCGCAAATACAGCGGCGATGTAGCGCTGATTCTGAATGCTTTCTACAACCAGGTGGATAACTACTATTACCAGCAAAATACTGGCTTGTTCGCCGAAGATGGCCATAACCACGCTGATGGCGAGCACGCTGAAGAAGAGCACGGCGAAGCAGAGCATACCGATGCGGCACATGACCATAGCGGCGAATTACCGGTGTATCTGTTCCGCGCAGCTGATGTGAACCTGCACGGTTTTGAAGCCCAGCTGATTTGGCAGTTTGCGCCGGCGTGGCGCTGGACCCAGCAAGTCGACTATGTGCGCGCCCGCTTGGATGCCGGCGGTGATTTACCACGCACACCGCCACTGCGCCTGCAATCGGCGTTGTCGTGGCAGTCTGCCGCGTTCAGCGCCGAGCTACGCTACAGCCACTACAGCAAACAGGACAAAGTCGAAACGCTGGAAAGCGCAACCGGTAGCTACAACCTGCTGGATGCCAATGTCAGCTACTACCTTGACCTGTTTGACCAGCAGCTGGCGGTGTATCTGAAAGGGCAGAACCTGACCGACGAAGACGCCCGCGTCCACACCTCATTCTTAAAAGACAAAGCGCCATTACCGGGCCGTTCTATTGGCCTCGGTATTCGTGGCGAATTCTGACCAGATCCAGCCGGCAGGCCGAGGCGGCGTGCCGGCGCACCAATAAAAACAGGAGTTGATATGTACAGTGTAAAAATGAAATTGTTGCCGCTGGCCATCGCCAGCGCCATTCTGGCGGGTTGTGGCGATGCGACGACGAATATCGTCGAAAAAGAACCCATTGTGATTAAAGACCCACATCCGCCGGTAGCTACGGTGGCAAAAGGCCGCTTGTTAGTCACGGATAAAAACAGCGCTGTGGTCAGCGTCTACGATTTGGACCGTTCGGAGCTGATTGAACAGTTCCAGCTGATTCATACACCAGATGCAGTTTATCCGTCGCCGGGTCAGCGTTATGCGTTGCTGGTGCAGCGGCCGAATGACCGGGTACAGGTAGTCGATGGTGGTCAGTGGCAGGAAGACCATGGTGACCATTTGCATCCTTATGCGGAAAAACCAAAGCTGATGAGCTTTCAGCTAAACGGCAGCCGTCCGACCCATGTACAGAGTAATGCCAGCACCACCGCGGTGTTTATGGATGGTGATGCCGCCAGTAAAACGCCGGCTGCAGTGGTTACCCTAACCGAAGCCAACATCAGCGCCGACAAAAAAGACTTGCCACTGCTGCAATACGATACCCATATGCATGGCGCGGCGCAGCCCCGTGGCGACCAGCTGATTTCGACCATCCGCGATGCCGCCACCACCGATACTTTGCCGGATAAAGTCGGCGTTTATAGCCAGACCGCCGGCAAATTCAGCCTGAGCCAGACCTTCACCCCGACTTGCCCGCGCTTACACGGCAGCGCGCAAA
>CAMLNG010000068.1 GCA_946481195.1 uncultured Chromatiaceae bacterium | reverse complement strand
AGTCGGCCGCCAACGCAGCGAACGAAGCGGCGCGATTGCAGGCCACTGCGCCCGCAGGTGACAAAAAAGCGGAGAAAGCCGCGCGGGCTGCCGCGCGGCGGGCTGCCGATGCCGCCGAAGAGTTGGAGAAGGCGCAGCAGCAGATCGCGGGCATCGTCCGGGTTGCCCATCAACCGCAGGCTGTAATAGTACAAAGCCGACTGATAACGGCCGACCAGCTGCTGCCAGGCGCGCTCATCACCGTGGATGGCTTTGTCGATTAAGGTTTCGTCGCTGCGTTTAAACACTGTCTGTTCTGTTTCTGCGTTGTTGATATGCCTTGGTCGCGGCACGGACTGATTAAGTTTGGTAAATCCGGAAAAAAGCTGAAAATTTTTAGAAAAAATTAAAAAGTTATTTTATTTCATATACTTCCAGTTTCTGGTTTTGTGCTCTGCCAGCCATTGAATGATAGTGTCCAGTCGTTTTTGCCGGGTAACATCTGTTTTGGCGTCAAGCAGCCACTGAATATAGTCATTTTGCTGGGTAATAGTCATTTGGCGGAAAAAACTACCAGCCTGGTCGTGCTGTTGCAGCGCCTGCGCTAACACCTCTGGCATTGCCAGACCAACCGGCACCGGTCTGCGCCTCGGCGCCGCTACCACGGGCGACGCGTCCAACGCTGCGGCTTGTAACAAGAGTGCCTGCAAGCTGGCGTTTGGAGGTAAGTCGTCACAACTCAGTATTTTACCAAACTGCCCCATGCCTTTGGTGCTGCCGACTGCTGGCACTTGCAAACCCAAGGCATCCGCCCGCCAGAAGCCAAAACCGCAGTGTGTTTTAAAGGCGGCCATAAAACACAGGTTATGCTGCAGACAAAAAAACGGCATGCCCCATTTGATTTGTTCTCTGACGCCCGGCAGTGTCTGATGCACCTGCTGGCGCAGCTCAGTCAGGATTGGCCGGGCGAAAGGGGCGGCATCCTGAATATAGGCATCGACGGCCGGGTTCATTTTGGGTGCCGGCAGATCCGCTTTGGCTGTGCTGGCGTAATGAGCTGTATCCTCACTCTCAGGTGGCACCATAGCCGGACCTTCCGATGAAACTTGTTACTCTGCCCGTTATCCTGCTCTTGCTCAGTGGTTGCAGTCAATCGCTGGATGATTATCAACAAATACAGCCGAAACTGACTTTGCCCGGCTTTTTCACCGGCAGCAGTCAGGCATTTGGCGTGCTGCAAAACTGGCGTGGTCAGCAGACGCTGCATTTTTCCGCCGAGCTCTGTGGTCAGTGGCAAGGCAATCGTGGGGACTTGTATGAGATTTTTCAGTACAGCGATGGCCGCACTGACAAACGTCACTGGCAATTACAAGTGGCTGAGAATGGCGAGATCAGCGGCAGCGCTGAAGATGTGATCGGCCAGGCGTCAGGCCGCATCGCCGGGAATACGCTGTATTGGGAATATGTGTTGCGGATACCGCAGACCGACGGCGCTATTGATGTGGCGGTCAAAGACTGGCTGTATCTGGTCACGCCACAGCAGCTGGTGAATCGCTCGACCTTACATAAATTCGGCCTGACAGTGGGGGAGCTGACGTTGTCGATTCAGCAGCTGGACCCGGCTGTTTCTTGCGCAGGGTTTATTCAGCGTTACCAGCAAACTGAACGATCCGCACCTGCGGCCTGAACAGGCTGCTTGTGTTGGGTTATTGTTGGGATTCTTCGTCCGGGAAGGCGTCGCGGATCGCCAGAAATTCATCGAGGTGACTGAGTAAAATGTCGGTCAGCACCGGGTCGAACTGAGCGCCTTTTTGCTCATGCAGATACTGCACAACTTTGGGCATAGGCCAGGCTGGTTTATAGCAACGCTCGCTGGCGAGTGCATCAAACACGTCTGCCAGCGCCGTGATGCGGCCGGCAATATGAATTTCTTCGCCTTTGAGCCCGCGTGGATAGCCCATGCCATCCCAGCGTTCGTGGTGTTCGTGCGCAATGACGGCGCCATATTGCAGAATTTCATTTTGCGATTTTTGTAAGATCTGATGGCCGACCTCGGCATGAGTCCGCATGATGGCCCATTCGTCAGCATCGTGTTTCCCGGGTTTATTCAGGATGTAATCCGGGATGGCGATTTTACCGACGTCATGCAGCGGCGACGCCAGTTTGATTTTCTCGGCGTCGTAGCCAGACAAACCATATTTAACCGCGAGTAAATGGCTGAAATTCGCCACCCGTTTCACATGACTGCCGGTTTCTTTCGAGCGTTTTTCTACCGCTTCGCCGAGGATGTACGACAGTTCACGCTGACTCTCTTTGATCAGTTCGCGCAGTCGCACGTTTTCGTAAGCCACCGCGATGTTGCTGGCAAAATAACTTAATAAGTGATGGTCAATCTGGTCAAATTTGCTGTCTTTACTGACATAAAGAAAATTTTCCAGGCCACGGTTGGTGGTGAAGTAACCAACAAAATAATCCTCACCATGATAAGAGCGCTTCAGCTGATGGACCTGCGCCAGTTTTGCTTCGACGTCTTCAGGCAGTTGAAACCCCGGGCCTGTGGCGTGGCCGGATGCAGCGATGATATCGAGCGACAACTGTTGCTGGCGCGGGTCGCCGGTGGCAGCGCAGCAGAAGATTTGTGAATGTTCCAGACCGAGTAAACTGGCGGCCTGGCCCAAAATAATCGACGCAAACTCCTGCAGGCTGTCACATTCCAGAAAACTGACAGTGGAGGCAATTACCCGTTCCAGGCCTTTTTTGTTGTTTTCAATAATACAAATGTCACGGTAAGAACGCAGTGCCGAATACAGCAGGGTTTTCAGTTTAATCGCGGTGACTTCAGTTTTGTTTTTGTAGTCGTTGATGTCGTAATCGCGGATCACATGCTCTTCCGGCGCTTCGCCTGGCTGACCGGTGCGCAGAATGAGGCGGATTTGATGATTCTTTAAATCACTGCGGATGGTTTTGACTAAATCCAAACCGGCATGGTTGGACTCCATCACCACATCCACAATAGCCACTGCGATATGCTGATGTTGTTCCAGAACTAACAGGGCGGCTTTGGCACTGTATGCATGCAATAATTGCAAGGGGCGGCCTTCAAACTGAAAACCTTTCAGCACCAGATTGGTGATTTGATGAATACTTTCGTCATCATCAACAATCAATACCAGCCAGGGCTCCGCTGGCGCTAAAGTATGAGTTGTCTCAGCATGGAGCGGAAAATCCTGATCGGCACCAAACAGAAAATCCTGATTCGACATAAAGGCAGCCTGAAAGTCGGTTCAATCAACCACAGCTTTGAATGTAGCAGGCCTGTCAAAAAAATCCTCCGCGATTGGCCTTGTCAATTCTGCCGGTCAGCGGCTTCAAGCGATTCCAGTTCGATATTAATCGCATTACAGGAGATCTGAATTTCGTACAAAGACACGGTCAGACTCAGCACCAGACTGGCCAGGCTGGCACCAAAAAACCATTGTCCGGCCAGGTCCCATTGCATAAACAAAGTAAACATCGATAGGGTGCAGAGAATAAAACTGATCACGCCCCAGCGCTGCATCGAGCGGATGAGCACGATACGCTGACGTAAATTTTCAATCTGGCGTTTTGCCAGGTCCCGCACCTGGTCACCTTCGCGGTTATTCAGTTGCCGGATGAGCTGCGCCAGCACCAGAAAACGGTTGGTATAAGCCAGTAACAACAAAGAAATGGCCGGAAATAACAAAGCAGGGGTGGTGATGGTCATCATGATCTGGCTCCTGAACCGGCGGATGCTGCGCCGCTATCCTGCATAGTGCGAAAACAGCTGCAGCAGTGCAAGTTTTTGATCATACTCAGGACTTCTGCAACACAACACAGGGAAATTCGCATGGCGGTTGATTTGTGGAGCGCGATGCTCACCTTGTTTCTGATTATGGACCCGCTGGGTAATCTGCCGATCGTGGTCGCTATCTTAAAAAACATCAAAGCCGAACGCCGGATGAAAGTGCTGGTGCGCGAGCTGTTGTTATCTTTAGTGATACTGCTGCTGTTTTTATATGGCGGGCAGGCGTTCCTCAGTGTGCTCGGTGTCAAAGAGGAAGCGGTCAGTATCGCAGGCGGCATCATCTTGTTTTTGATTGCGCTGAGGATGATTTTCCCACAGGAAGGCGGCGTGATTGGCCTCAAGGAAGGCGAAGAGCCATTTTTATTTCCACTGGCCGTGCCGATGATTGCCGGTCCGTCGATTTTAGCCGCATTGATTTTGCTGGCCAATCAGCAGCCGGGTCAGATGATTGACTGGACGCTGGCGTTGTTAGGTGCCTGGCTGGTCAGTTCTGCAATACTGCTATTTGCACCGGTGTTGCACCGGGTGTTGGGTGAGCGTGGTCTGACCGCAATGGAGCGGCTGATGGGGATGATTCTGGTTATCATTTCAGTGCAAATGTTGTTAAATGGCATTGGTCATTATTTTAAGTGGGACTAAGTGATGCAACAGGATCCAGTGATTCAGCAGTGGCTGGAACAGGCAGAACAACAGCTTAAAACTCAGCTGGGCTTACTGGCAAAGCAAATGCAGCAACAGCAGCGGCAATGGCAGGACCAACAACAACTGCAGCTGGCGCAGCAGGCGGCGCCGGAACTGGCTGCACTGGAGACCGAAGTCCAGCAACTGCGCCAGCAGCTTGAAGCGGCGCGGCAGCAGATAGAACAGAGTGACGCGGCACTGAGCCAGACGCAAACGCAAAATAAAACGGCACTGGATGAACGTGATGAAGCCCTGGCCGCAATGCGCCGGCTGGCCGATCAGTTGCGGCTTAGTCAGGACGAATTCCGTCAGGAGAAGCTGCAGGGCTTGTCGTTGCAGCAACAATTGGTACAGCAGGAACAGCAGCTGAGTACTGCATTACAACAACAGCAGCAACTTCAGCAGCAGTTAACCGCAGCGCAGGACCAGTTGCAACAATCCGAACAGCAAGGCCAAAGCGCCAGATCCCAGGAGCTTGTTGCTTTACAAACTGAATTGACCGAAGTCCGGGCCAGTCTCGCAGCAGCTGAAACCGCCGCATCCCAGCAGCTGACGCAACTGAATCAGTTACGCCAGCAATTGCAGCAAATGACTGACGCTGATCAGCAGCTGCAGCAACAATTACACACGCAGCTGCAGCAACTGGACACTGCCGAGGCGCAGCGCCGACAGCTGGAACAGCAGTTAGTCGTGGCAGTCAGTGACAGTGAGCGACTGCAACAACAGGCCGAACAGCTTCAGGCGCTGTCTCTGGTCAACGAGCAACAACAGACTGAACTTGCAGCATTACAAAGCAGTTTGCAGCAAGCGCAGCAGGACCAACAGGCACTGCGGGAGCTACAACTACAGTCAGAGCAACTGCAGCAAGAGCAGCTCAGGGTACAGCAACAGTTGGAGACCGTCAGTTCGGAGCGTGATACCGCCCGGCAGGACCGGCAACAACTACAGGCGCAACTGGTGCACCTGCAACAAATGCAGCAGGAATTTGGTCTGATGCAACAAGAGCAGCAGGTGTTGAAGGCAGAGCGCGATGACTTGCTGCAGTCTGTCAGCCTGCTGCGGCAGCAACTGGCTGAGACCAGCAGTCAGTTTGACGCCCAACAACAGGCGCTGCAGGCGCAGCAACAGTTACAGGCCGAAGTCGACGCCTTGCAGCAGCAACAGCAGGAATGGCAACAGCAGCAGCACAAACTGGAAAGTCAGCTGTTCCGTGCCCAGGCCAGAGTTGAAAGTATCGAAGAGCGGCAGCAGGCCGAAGCGGAGCAGTCGCGGGAAACCATCCGGCAGTTGCGGCTCCAGCTTTTGCAGGAACAAGCCGTGGCGCAGGAACAAATTCAGCAGCTGCAACAGCAGGCCACCGAATTCCGGCTGAAATTTGATTATGCGCAGAAACAGTTGCAACAGCAGTCGCAGCCATAACGCTGTGGCAATCTCAGCAAGCGCAGCCGGGTACCTGACTGGCTGCAACGGCCGGCATTGTGTATCATGACCGCCAGAATCCCAGCCCGTCACGGACTATTTATTCATGTCAAAAGCCAATAATTTCCAGAAGATGCGTGAGCTGAGCTTTTATCAGCAAGCGGCAGTCGCTATTGTTCTGCTCGAACGGATGTTGCCAAATTATCAGTTATTTGCCGAAGTCAGCAGTTTTGGCGACGCTGCGTTGCCGCGTCATACACTGGATTTAGTCTGGGAGTGGCTGCAGGTGCGCCGCGCCAAAATCAATTTTGAACGGCTGCAGGAAGAACTGGAACTGATCACACCGGAAGTCAGCCATTTTGATATGTTCGGCGTTTATCCGGCGGTGGATGCGATGATTGCGCTGGACAGTATGTTGAACGGTATCCGCGAGCAGGACAGTACGGAATTTATTAACGTGGCGAAAATCTCGCAGGCCTCAGTGGCGCGACTGATTGAACACGAATCGGCCGACCTGGATATCAGCTCGGAGGCGGAACTGAAAAAAGTGGTGCGTGATCACGAATTAATGGCCTACGAGATGGATTGTTTGGCCGAGCTGATTGAGATCTGTGCTGCGGTGCCATCCTTTGATCGCGAACAGATCCAGCAATTAAAAGCCTGGGTCAAAGAGCAGGGCGTCACCAATCTGGGCATGGAGCTGAACTAAGCTCCACGCATCTGAGTTCAGCCCGGTCGCAATAGTTTAATCCGGCTGGTATACATAAAGCCGGTACGCCAGCTGGCCGGCGATTTTATCCTTTAACAAGCGCCAACTTGGTGGCAAAGCGCTGATATCTAACTCTTTTTCCGTCTCCAGATAAATCAGTGCTTCTGACTTCAGCCAGCCGTTACTCAGCAGAGTGGCACAAGGCAGTGCTAAATTCTGCCGAAACGGCGGGTCAATAAATACCAAATCAAATTGCTGCAGCGCAGGGCCGGCCAGGAGCTGCATAGTATCGCAGTGCCGGACTTCGGCATTACTACAATTGAGTCGCGCCAGATTGTGTTTCAGCTGCTGTGCGGCTTTTTGGTCGCGTTCGATCAGCACCGCACTTTGGGCATAACGCGACAAGGCTTCAAACGCCAGGCTGCCACTGCCGCTGAAGCAATCCAGCACCAGCCGGTCCCGGGTGTCGTGCATCAGCCAGTTAAACAAAGTTTCTTTGACCCGATCTGTGGTCGGTCTTAAGCCCTGCACATCCAGCACCGGTAATTTGCGGCCGCGCCATTGCCCGCTGATGATGCGGACTTCGCCAGGCTGCGCTGTAGGCGTGGTGGCGGTTTTGCTGCGGGTCTGCGGAGTGGGAGAACGGCTTTTCATCAGGGTTTATGCACTTTGAATAAAGGTGATACTATAAGCGGCGATTTTACCGCAGTTTCGACAATCTGACAGCGAACCTTATGACTAAACCGAATAAACTGTTTTCCTGGCTGGGCTTTGGCAAAAAAGACCCGGCTCCGGCCACGCCTGAAGTGGTGACAGAGCCTTCTGCCACGCCAACGCCAGCCACCCCGGAATTACCGGTCACAGAGGCCCCGGCGGCGCCGCAGCCGGAATCAACTTTAACTTTAGAAACTCAGCCTGAAGCGGCTGTCACAGCGGTCGCTGCAGCGCCGGCTGAATCTGTCGTGACCACCCCAGCTAGCGTTGAAGTTGCAGTGGAGCACGCCCCCATAGTTGCTGTTTTTGCAGAGCCAGAGCCAGAGCCAGAGCCAGAGCCAGAGCCAGAGCCAGAGCTAGAGCCAGAGCTTGCTGCAGCACCGGTAGCATCAGTCGTTACGGCACCACTTGTTGAAGAGCCGGCTAAAAAACCAGGCTTTTTTGCCCGACTGAAACAAGGACTGGCCAAAACCAGTCAAAATCTGGGCTCGGGGCTTGCCAGTTTATTCCTCGGCAAAAAAATCGATGACGAGCTGTACGAAGAACTGGAAACCCAGTTGTTGCTGGCCGACGTTGGTGTTGAAACCACACAAAAACTGATCAAACAGCTGGTGGCAGATGCCAACCGGCGCGAATTAAAAGACGCTGAAGCCTTGTATGAAAAATTACAGGACGAGATGGCGTCACTTCTGGATAAAGTCGAACAGCCGCTGCAAATCGACAGCAGCACTGGTCCTTATGTCATCCTGATGGTGGGCGTCAACGGCGTCGGTAAAACCACCACTATCGGTAAACTGGCCCAGCAATTTAAGCAGCAGGGCAAATCTGTGATGCTGGCGGCCGGCGATACCTTCCGCGCGGCGGCGGTCGAACAACTGCAGGTCTGGGGCGAGCGCAACGACATTCCGGTGATTGCCCAGCATAGCGGCGCCGATAGTGCCTCGGTGATTTTTGATGCTTATCAGGCTGCCAAAGCGCGCAAAATCGACGTGTTAATTGCCGACACCGCGGGCCGTCTGCAGAACAAAGCGCATTTAATGGAAGAGCTGAAGAAAATCGTCCGGGTGATGAAAAAAATTGATGGCGCTGCACCACATGAAGTGATGTTGACGCTGGATGCCGGCACCGGTCAGAATGCACTCAGTCAGGCCAAACTTTTCCACGAAGCGGTACAGCTGACCGGTATTACGCTGACCAAGCTGGATGGTACTGCCAAAGGCGGGGTGATTTTTGCCATTGCTGACCAGTTCAGTTTGCCGATCCGTTATATCGGCGTTGGCGAAGGCATTGACGATTTACGCGTATTCCACAGTAAAGACTTTATCCGCGCACTGTTTAACAGGGAATTCTGAGCATGCTTCGATTTGAGCAGGTGAGCAAAAGCTATCCGGGTGGTTTTGTGGCGCTGGACCGGGTCAGTTTTGAACTGCAAAAAGGCGAAATGGCCTTTTTAACCGGTCATTCCGGCGCCGGCAAAAGTACCATGCTCAAGCTCATCAGCCTGATTGAACGCCCTTCGGCGGGTCGTGTCGTAATCAACGGCATTGATTTATCTGGCATCAGGTCCGGTCAAATCCCTTATGTGCGGCGTGATATCGGTATGATTTTCCAGGATCACCGCCTGCTGATGAATCACACCGTGTTTGATAATGTCGCGCTGCCACTGGTGATTGAAGGTTTCACTGGTCGTGATATGGCACGACGTGTCCATGCGGCGCTGGACCAGGTAGGTCTGCTGGACAAAGCCCGCTGTTTGCCGGCTACTTTATCTGGTGGTGAAGCGCAGCGCGTTGGTATAGCACGCGCCGTGGTGAATAAACCACCGTTGTTATTGGCCGACGAACCGACTGGTAACCTGGACCCGGATTTATCCAAAGATATCATGCGCGTGTTTGAAGCCTTTAATCAGGCCGGTGTGTCGGTGCTGGTGGCCAGTCACGACCTGAGCCTGATTGCGCGGATGCGGTACCGCACTATGACGCTGAAAAACGGCAAAATGATTAATGATGGCCTGCTGCACAGTGAGGATGCTGAATGAGTATTCTGTTTAATGGCCGCGCCAGCGGTGCCAGTGACAGCGCGCCGGGTCTGGTACAAAGATTTTTAATGGGTATTGTCGGCCATTTGCGCCAGGCAGTTTCCAGCCTCGGCGAGTTGTGGCGCAGTCCGGTCTGGACCTTTGTCACCATCGCCGTGCTTGGCATCAGCATGACGTTACCCGCTACTTTGCATGTGCTGGTGAAAAACTTACAGCAGGTCAGCAGCAGTTATGACCAGTCGTTTGAGATCAGTCTGTTTCTGAAAAACGACGTCACAGAAACCGATATTGCCACGCTGGTGACGCTGTTGCAGGGCGACAAAGATGTCGCCAAAGTGCGCTTGATTGATAAAACCGCGGCGATGGCTGAGTTTAAGCAGGAGTCTGGTTTTGGCGAGGCCATTAGTTTTCTCGATCAGAATCCGCTACCCGATGTACTGCTGGTGACACCGGCACAAAGCCAGCCGGCTGCGGCAGAAGCACTGTTAAACAAACTGCAAAAAGAGCGTTTTGTCGAACTCGCTAAGCTCGATATCAGCTGGCTGGAACGGCTGGCAGCCATTATGTCACTGGTACAGCAAGTGGTTTACACCATCGCCGCTTTGTTACTCTGTGGCGCTTTGTTGGTGATTGGCAACACCATTCGTTTGCTTATTATGGATAAAAAAGCCGAAATTGAAGTGATGAAACTGGTCGGCGCAACCGACAGTTTTATCCAGCGACCGTTTTTATACACTGGCATCTGGCTTGGTATTTTTGGCGGTTTTCTGGCGTTTCTGGTGATTGAACTGATGTTGTACTGGCTGCGTGGCGCTATTGCCAATGTGACGCAGCTGTACCAGAGTGGCTTTGTCCTCAATGTGCTGACTTTACGGGAGTTTGGCCTGTTGATGCTGATTGCCGTCAGCCTGGGGCTGGTCGGTTCTTATCTGGCGGTGCGCAGCCATATCAAAGCGATAGAGCCCTGTTGAGGGCTCTGCTCGTTTTTCCTCAGCGCTGTTAATCCGCTGCGGCTTCCTGCATCAGACCATGTGCCCAGCTGACTGCATCGAGATACGTCATGCTGAGATCCCGCGCTTTGCCAAACAATTGGGTGGTTAGCTGCTGCTGTAAGTCCCACTCGCCATTTTCAAACGCTTTGGTTAATTGCAGATAAAGCCCAAGCCTTCCCTGATGTTCCAGTAAAGCGGCTTTGATTTCCGGCAGGATCGGCAGGTCCTCGAGCAGTTGCTGCAGTGGCTGTTCCAGCAGTGCATCGACCAGCGAAAACAAGCCAGTCAGGAACGCTGCCGGCGGATTGTCGGCATCTCCCATGATAGATGCCAGCTGATCACAAAAACGTGCCCGCACTATCGACATATGCAGCAATTCACTGGGCCCGTCTTCTTTCAGATTGGCCAACGCCAGCAGCGCAATAAATTTCTTCAGCTCGCCTTCACCCATATACACCATGGCGTGTTTTAACGAGCCAATGGGTTGTTCGCGGGCAAAGCTGGCGCTATTCACAAATCGCAGCAATTTATAAGACAAACCAAGGTCGCGCTCTACTATTGCGGTCAGCTTTTCAAAATCCAGCCGGATCGCGCTGGATTCAGCAATGAGCAGCAGCAGGTTTAATTTACTGCTGGCGATTTTTTTATGCTTCAGCATCTCAGGCCGGGCGAAAAAATAGCCCTGAAACAAGGTAAAGCCGAGTTGCTTCAGCTTTTCGTATTCGGTTTGGGTTTCTACTTTTTCTGCCAGTAAAGTGACGGGGTGATGTTTGACCCGCGACACATATTTGCTGATCTGCAGAATATTAAACTGCCGCACGTCCACTTTAATAAAGCTGATATAAGGCAGGAAGATGTCCCATTTCGGGTCGAAGTCGTGGTCATCCAAAGCCAGCTTGTAGCCCATACGGTGCAGCTCGCGGCAAGCTGTGAGCAGCTCCATACTGATCGGCACTGTTTCCAGTACTTCAATCACCATACTGTGCGGGTTAATCGAGGTCGGGAAATGGTGAATAAGGGTATCGGCGGAGAAATTGATAAACGCCTGATGGCCGCCGGTGATTTTCTCAACACCCATCAGCAGATGATGTTCAGTGATGAGTTTCGACGTGGCCTCGTCGGCATTGATATTGGGAAAACTGTTTTGCACCCCAT
>CAMLNG010000067.1 GCA_946481195.1 uncultured Chromatiaceae bacterium | reverse complement strand
CTCTGCAGATAGCTCATCAGACAACACTTTTTCAAACTCAGTAAGTTTAGCGATTCGTGCGGTAGCCAGGTCAAACCAAGCAGCATCATCAATTGAAAACTCTGTAGCGGTTGCTTTGGCAAAAGCTTGCTGATGAATATCGGCGACTTGGCGAAACTCCGGGAGTAACTGCATATCATCCCAACGTTTTTTCTGTGCTGCCGTGAGCATGCCAGACATACTTTCCGCGTAGGCACGATAAGCCCCCAGATTGTTGGCAAAAGTAGTCAGCGTTTGCTCGGTAAAACGGCTCTGACTGAACACTATGCCCAAAATTGCGCGCTCCCGTCCGGCTCTTTCTTTTGTTTCAATGAGTTTATTCAGCGTGACCAGTCTTCTACTTAATGCTAAATGCTCGAGCTGAAGCTCAGCTTGATGATCATTAGCGATAAGACCTGAGATCAATTTGGTGTACCGGGTAGCAGATTCAGCACTCTCGATTGAAAGCCCGTCTATTTTTGTCCTGAGCTCATCTACTTCAACTTCAATGGCTGAAAATTCTTTGATGCCGATTGGTCTTACTAACCTGAGAGCGTCGTCTGTTTTGTTGCGCAGTCCGGATAACCGCTCTTTGAAGCGAGCGCCTTTACTTGCGAGAACGACACCACTTGCGCCTCTTTCAGCCTGTAATGTGCCGATCAATTGGCTTACTTTCACGGATTGGCTGACGGTCGTTTCAACCTGCAGTGCGATAGTGTAGTTTCCCACATCCAGCAAAATACGATTGAGTGCCAAACCAAGCAGAGCCAGAACGGGGAGGGTCAGTAACAAGATGAGTTTTGCTTTGACTGTAAGATTGCGGATTTCCATCGTCGTGATAGGCCTTTTATTTTTCCCTGATAGAAACAACATAGGAGACGCACCGAAAAAGGCAAACAACTACCACTTTCGGATTAAGCCATGATTTAACTACCTAAAAAGAGCAATTAGATGCCGCGTTGATCATCTGTTTTTCAGTTGGGGCGCATGATTGTTTAAGCGACAAACCTGTCAGTCAGCCGATATCCAAGCACTTAAACTCGTTCCCGAAGCAAATTGTTGCGCAACAACGCGCGCCGGACGCTCAGACACATTTTTCCGAATCGGCGGATCTCGTCAAACTTAGGGCTTACACCCCGTTTCATTGCGCTTTCCCAATAACAGATCTCGCTATCCACCATTTCGAGTAGTTTTTTCGGACAGCCGGCACAATCGGTGTTGGCGCCACAAATGAAGGTACTCGGTTCATACAACGGAAATTCTGCTTTTACCTGCGCAATAATCTCGCGCATTGCAGTGATTCGATCCGGCTTCATTGTCGGCGCTTATCTGGTGCAGAAGGTTGGGTGGACTGAACGCTGGTAGCGGCGCGTCCATCCGCGATTTCCTGTGCTATCAGCTCCTGAAAAAACAACAGATGTTGATTGAGTTTCAAAATGCCATCCAGCAATTGTTGCTGGGTGTTGATTAGCCGAGCCTGGGCGGTAAATTCAGCAAGGCTCAAAGGTATTTGGTCTCCCTGTGAATATGGACCGCAGGCTAATGTTATTGATTTCTCAATACTACCCGGACACAGGGATGAAAATTGTTTATCGTGCGTAGACACTTATCCACCGAGACTTCATGATGAGTCGCTACATCATGAAGCCCGGCGTTCTTTGTGCCAATTCACCTGAAGAGGTAGTTCTTGCGGATCTAGGCTGGAACCTTCTGCGCGAGGTACTCAGGATAAAACCTGAAATAGACGCCGGTACCACCTTCTGGTCGGCGCTCGATCCGTAGTTCCCCATGCAGCTGCCTGCTGCGCTCCTGCATGATGGCAAGGCCATAATGATTGAGCTTTTCGGCTTTATCAGGAATACCAATGCCGTTGTCCTCAACACAAAGCTCTATCCATTTGTCAGGATGTTGTTTAAGTCCAACCAATACTTCGGAACCTCTGCTATGGTGTACAGCGTTTTGACTGGCTTCCCGCACTATTTGCAGCAAGTGGATTTCTTCTTGTGGTGACAGCGGAATATTCGCTAACTGGTAGTCGACGCGAAACCGCATACCGGACTGCTCAGCTAATACAACCACAGCCTGCTGCAGTGCTGCTTCGACACCGCCGCCGTCCACTTTTAACCGGAACGTGGTCAATAATTCACGCAGCTGACGATAGGCGCTATCAAGCCCCTGCTTCAGTTCATCCGTGATTTCCTGCAGAAGCTCAGGGCGTTGTTTTTCAATAGATTTATTCAGCCTTGTTACCTGAATTTTCAGATACGACAACGCCTGAGCCAAAGAATCATGCAGTTCACGGGCAATGACTGTACGTTCTTGCATCAGAACCAAACGGCGGCTTTGTTCCTGCTCTTGCTTCAGACTGAGCGCTATCGCAATATGACCTGCAACACTGCGGAATAACTGCAGCTGCCAGTCACTCAGGGATTCTGTGCTGTGAGTACGGACAACCAACACGCCGTGATGCTGCGCTTCGCGCTGAACCTGAAATCGATACACCCAGCCACTATTATCTATCTGACCACTTTCACTGGCCGACGTACAATCACCACAGCTTGAACGTCCACATTCTTCATGACTGTTATCAGGCAAGATTTGCAAATATGGCCGGCTGCCCTGCTCGGTCAGAAGGCAAAGTTCGATGTCCGCAACCGAAACGACCTGCTGCAATTGCTGCACTATGGTATCAAGCCTGCTGCGATCTACCGTTTCAATCGTCAGGTCCCGCACCATGTCATATAAAAACTGCAGTTTAGTATTGGATTTTTGTAACGCATCGGTTTGCGCATCCACCCGTTTTTGTAAGGTGCCATACATAGACGCAATAGCATCCGACATCTTATTCAATGTTTGCGCCAGCACACCAAGTTCGTCCTGTTCCTGCGGTTCTACCCGGCAAGTAAAATCACCTTGGCCGATCCGATGTGCCGCTCGGGTTAATTCACTTAATGGTTGCTCAACCCTGTTGCGTAACCAATGCAGGACCACTGCGGCGAGAAACACTGTGGTAAAAAGCGCGAAGATTTGCACGATGCGCAATAAGCGGACCTTATGCTCAGCATCCTGCTGAATGGTGCTGACCAATACTTCGATATCATTTACCTGACGCTGCGCTCGAAGAAACCGCTCTGATGCCGACAGTTGCTTCAGCTGCTGGTCCAGTTGCAGCCAATTTTGCCTCGCCTGAACGAACTGTAAATTCAGCTGTGGATTGGCCGTTTTCATGTGGCTGAATACCGGGTGCTGCCAGCTCTGTATCAGCTTTTCCCGCGCTGCCAGGAAATCTGTACTCGATGGCTGTTCACTTAACATCACCACTTTGAAAGTCTGCATCCGAAGTGACCCGGCGACGTTGATCGCTAACGCATCACTGTCGGCCCGTTCGGACAGCCAGTAGGAAATAATCATGGTCCCGAGCGCTAAAGTGACGATGATGCCAAGAGCAATGCCAATGCGACTGACAATTGAAGACTGATGCTTCAATAGAGGTTTGATTTTTGACATGCCGGCTCCTCGAATTGATAAGCGGATTCTACCTCTTTCTGTGACCAATTTCAGTGGCTACTCCTTTTGCGCCGAACCTCAAACCACCACCTGCCCGGTCGATTTATATTTTATATATTCACTAATTAATTCATATAGATAGCAAAAAACAAAACTACCCACTTAGTGGTACTTTCAACCTATCGTACCTGTTTTGACTCCGTGGATTGCTTGCGCCAAATCAATCATGATTCTGCTTGCGCATTCCAGACTACTGGCAAGTTCAGCAAATGATCCGGCATACCAATATCAACCGGGTCGGCAAGCAGGAGTAATACAATGAGTCACTTGCTCGACAAACTGCGTTTTTTTAAAACGCGCAGCACGCCATTCGCCGACGGGCACGGCGTTACCACCAATCAGGACAGAACCTGGGAACAGGGTTACCGCCAACGCTGGCAACATGACAAGATTGTCCGCTCCACTCATGGCGTTAACTGTACAGGTTCATGCAGCTGGAAGATATATGTCAAAGATGGTCTGGTGACCTGGGAAACCCAACAAACTGACTACCCACGCACTCGTCCAGATCTGCCGAATCACGAGCCGCGCGGCTGTCCTCGCGGTGCAAGCTACTCATGGTACATCTACAGTGCGAACCGACTGAAATACCCGAAAGTCCGTCAGCACCTGATGAAACTGTGGCGCGAAGCCAAAGCGGTACACAAAGATCCGGTTCAAGCCTGGCAATCGATTGTGTCTGATCCGGTCAAAGCGAAAAGCTATAAAGAACGCCGCGGTTTGGGCGGTTTTATCCGCGCCAGCTGGGACGAAGTCAATGAACTCATCGCCGCTGCCAACATTTACACCACCAAGCAGTATGGCCCTGACCGTGTCACAGGCTTCTCACCAATTCCGGCAATGTCGATGGTGTCTTACGCTGCAGGCGCACGCTACTTGTCACTGATTGGCGGTAACTGCTTAAGTTTCTATGACTGGTATTGCGACTTACCGCCTTCTTCGCCACAAGTTTGGGGCGAGCAAACTGACGTGCCTGAATCTGCGGATTGGTACAACTCCAATTACATTATTGTTTGGGGTTCAAACGTGCCGCAAACACGCACCCCAGACGCGCATTTCTTATCTGAGGTGCGTTACAAAGGCACAAAAACCTGTGTCATCACCTCGGATTATTCCGAAGCCTCTAAATTCGGTGACACTTGGCTCGCGCCAAAACAAGGCACAGATGCGGCCTTAGCCATGGCCTTTGGCCATGTGATCTTAAAAGAATTCCATGTTGACAGCCCGAGCAGCTATTTCACTGACTATGTGCGGCGTTACACCGATATGCCGATGCTGGTGTTATTAGAAGAACACGACGGCAAGCTGACGCAAGGCCGCTTCCTGCGCGCCGCCGATCTGGTCGACAACCTCGGTGAAGCCAATAACCCGGACTGGAAAACCATCGGTATCAAACAAGACGGCAGTCTGACCAGTCCAAACGGCGCCATCGGTTACCGCTGGGGACAAAACACCGATCAGGTCGGTAAATGGAACCTGGAGCAAAAAGACAAAGACGGTGACATTGAACTGAAACTGTCATTGATTGACGCTCATGACGCCATTGCTGAAGTCGCATTCCCATACTTCGGCGGCGCTCCACATGAATACAAATACTTCCAGCATACCGAACACGACGAAGTACAGATCCGTCGCATTCCGGTGCGTAAAGTCCAGCTGAAAGATGGTACTGAAGCCTTAGTAGCAACGGTCTATGATCTGACACTGGCGCATTATGGTGTCGACAATGGTGCGGCTTTTGGCCTTGCTGATCCACATCGCGCCGCTTCATATAACGACAACGTGCCATACACCCCTGCCTGGCAACAAGCTATTACCGGCGTTGAGCCGGCGGCCTTGATTCAGGTGGCTCGCGAGTTTGCCCGCAACGCTGACAAAACCCGTGGCCGTTCTATGGTCATAGTTGGTGCCGCGCTCAACCACTGGTACCACATGGACATGAACTACCGTGGCCTCATCAACATGCTGATGATGTGTGGTTGTATCGGTCAGAGCGGTGGTGGCTGGGCGCATTATGTCGGTCAGGAAAAACTGCGGCCACAAACCGGCTGGGCCCCGCTGGCGTTTGCACTGGACTGGCAAAAACCACCGCGCCATATGAACGGCACCTCGTTTTTCTACAACCACGCCAGCCAATGGCGTTACGAAAAACTCGATATGGCCGAAGTGGTGTCACCACTGGCCAATAAAGAAAAATGGACCGGTTCAATCATTGATTTTAACAGCCGCGCCGAACGCATGGGCTGGCTGCCATCTGCGCCACAGCTTGGCACCAACCCGCTGCATTTGACCAGCAGAGCCAAAGCCGCCGGTATTGACGTCAAAGACTATGTCGTGCAGGAGCTCAAAGCTGGCAACCTGAAATTCGCCTGTCAGGAACCGGAAAATCCACAAAACTTCCCGCGTAATATGTTTATCTGGCGCTCCAACCTGCTCGGCTCCAGCGGTAAAGGCCATGAATATATGCTGCGCCATTTGTTAGGTACTAAGCATGGTTTACTTGGCAAAGACTTAGGCGGTTTTGGCGGTAAAAAACCTGAAGATGTAGAGTGGACCGACAACGCTGCCGAAGGCAAAGTTGATTTGTGGGTGACGTTAGATTTCCGCATGTCGACGACTTGTCTGTATTCCGACATCGTGCTGCCAACAGCGACCTGGTATGAAAAAGACGATATGAATACCTCGGATATGCATCCGTTTATTCATCCGTTATCTGCCGCGATTGACCCGGTATGGGAAGCGCGCAGCGACTGGGAAATCTTTAAAGGCATCGCCAAAGAATTCTCGCGGTTATGCCCAGGTCATTTAGGGGTAGAAACCGATTTGGTTACCACCCCAATGCACCACGACACTCCGGCCGAACTGGCACAGCCGTATGGCGTTAAAGCCTGGTGGAAAGGCGAATGTGAAGCGGTTCCAGGCATCACCATGCCACATCTGAATGTGGTTGAGCGTGATTATCCCAATACCTATCAGCGTTTTACCTCGCTTGGGCCTTTGCTGGAAAAAGCCGGCAACGGCGGCAAAGGCATCAGCTGGGATACCAAAAATGAGGTGCATTTCCTCAAAGAGCTGAACCGCACTCATACCGCAGAAGGTGTGAATAAAGGTTTGGCACGGATAGACAGTGCGATTGATGCCTGTGAAGTGATTTTAAGCTTAGCGCCGGAAACCAATGGCCAGGTTGCGGTGAAAGCCTGGGCGGCTTTATCCAAAATTACCGGCCGTGATCACCGACATCTGGCTCTGAACAAAGAAGACGAAAAGATCCGCTGGCGCGATATTGTGGCGCAGCCACGTAAGATCATCTCCTCGCCAACCTGGTCAGGTCTGGAAGATGAACATGTGTCTTACAACGCCGGCTACACCAACGTACACGAGCTTATTCCGTGGCGCACCATCACCGGCCGCCAGCAGTTTTATCAGGACCACGAGTGGATGCGTGATTTTGGTGAACAGCAATGTGCCTACAAGCCGCCGATCAACTTAAAAACCGTGGCGCCGGTACTGCATAAAAAACCGAATGGCAACAAAGAAATCGTACTGAACTGGATCACGCCTCACCAAAAATGGGGTATCCACAGTACCTATTCCGACAACTTGCTGATGCTGACGTTATCTCGTGGTGGTCCGATTGTCTGGCTGAGTGAATCAGATGCGCAAGCGGCAGGTATCGAAGATAACGACTGGATTGAGATCTTCAACGTCAATGGTGCTATCGCTGCAAGGGCTGTCGTTTCGCAACGCGTACCAGAAGGCATGAGCATGATGTATCACGCACAGGAACGGATTGTAAACGTCCCCGGTGCAGAGACAACAGGCACCCGTGGCGGTATTCACAACTCAGTGACCCGTGCTGTGATGAAACCAACGCACATGATCGGCGGTTATGCCCAGCAAGCCTACGGCTTTAACTATTACGGCACTGTCGGCTGTAACCGCGACGAGTTTGTCATCGTGCGCAAGATGAGCAATGTCGACTGGTTAGACACCAAATAAGGTTGGAGTAAGAATTTATGAAAGTCAGAGCCCAAATCGGCATGGTGTTAAATCTCGACAAATGTATCGGTTGCCACACCTGCTCTATCACTTGTAAAAACGTCTGGACCTCACGTGAAGGCGTCGAATATGCCTGGTTCAACAACGTCGAAACCAAACCAGGCATCGGTTTTCCGAAAGAATGGGAAAACCAGCACAAATGGCACGGCGGCTGGACCAAAAATGCCAGCGGCGAGCTGGAATTAAAAATCGGTGGTAAACGCCGGGTGCTGGCGAATATTTTCGCCAACCCGGACTTACCGGAAATCGACGACTACTATGAGCCGTTTGATTTTGATTATCAGCATCTGCATACCGCCAAGGACAGCCAGCACCAGCCGGTGGCGCGGCCACGTTCGCTGATTAGCGGTCAGCGCATGGAAAAAATCGAATGGGGTCCAAATTGGGAAGAGATTCTCGGCACCGAATTCGAAAAACGCAAAAAAGATCAGAACTTCAACGACGTGGTGCAAAAAGACATCTACGGCCAGTTTGAAAAAACTTTCATGATGTACCTGCCACGTTTGTGTGAGCACTGTCTGAATCCGGCTTGTGTGGCGGCATGTCCAAGCGGTGCCGTCTACAAACGCGAAGAAGATGGCATTGTATTGATTGACCAGGACAAATGCCGCGGTTGGCGGATGTGTGTGTCGGCCTGTCCGTACAAAAAAATCTATTACAACTGGAAAACCGGTAAATCAGAAAAATGTACTTTCTGCTTCCCGCGCATTGAAGCCGGCCAGCCGACTGTGTGCTCAGAAACCTGCGTCGGTCGTATTCGCTATTTAGGCGTATTGCTGTATGACGCGGATAAAATTGCAGCAGCTGCCAGCGTCGCTAATGAGCAGGATCTGTATCAGGCACAGCTGGATATATTCCTGGATCCAAATGACCCGAAAGTCATCGCCGCCGCCCGTGCTGAAGGCATCAGTGATAACTGGATTAAAGCCGCGCAGCAAAGCCCGGTCTACATGATGGCGATGGACTGGAAAGTCGCGCTGCCACTGCACCCGGAATACCGCACCTTACCTATGGTTTGGTATGTGCCGCCACTGTCGCCAATTCAAAGCGCAGTACAGGCCGGCCATGTCGGCATGAACGGCGAAATCCCTGACTTAAAATCGCTGCGTATTCCATTGAAATACCTAGCGAATTTACTCACCGCTGGTGATGAAAAGCCTGTAGTGCGGGCCTTAGAGCGGATGATCGCCATGCGGGCATTTAAACGGGCACAACAAGTCGATGGCATCGAAGATCTGGCGGTTCTGAAACAAGTCGGCCTCAATGCAAATCAGGTTGAAGAGATGTATCGCTACATGGCATTGGCAAATTACGAAGACCGATTTGTCATCCCGACCAGCCATCGCGCTTATGCCGAAAATGCTTATGACCTTAAGAGCTCATGTGGCTTTAGCTTTGGTAACGGCTGTGGCGATGGCAACAACGGCGTCAACCTATTTGGTGCAAAAGCCAAAGGCGTCCGTCAGGTCATTCCAGTAGAGATTAAGGACTAACATCATGCAAATACTTCAGGTGATTTCGTTATTACTCGACTACCCGACTGAGCTGTTGCATGACAGTCAAGCCGAGCTTGAGCAAATTGTGGAGGCGTCGGCGTTGTCCGACGCCGCCCAAAATGCCTTGCTGGCATTTATCAACAACCGGCTCGCCAAAGATTTAATGGACTGGCAGGCCGAGTATGACAGTCAGTTTGAACGTGGCCGCAGTTTAAGCCTGCTGCTATTTGAACATTTACATGGTGAGTCGCGCGACCGTGGTCAGGCCATGGTCGACCTGCAAGCACAGTATCGCGAAGCTGGACTTGATATTTCGCAAAAGGAATTGCCGGATTATCTGCCGCTGTACTTAGAGTTTTTGTCGACGCAAGGTGATGACAACGCGCGCTACGGTCTGCAGGAAGTTGCTCCTATTCTCGGCTTGTTGGCAGCTCGGCTGGCGCAGCGCGATTCGGACTATCAAATTCTGCTGCATACGTTACTTGAGCTATCAGAAGCTGATATCGACCTTGCAGATCTGACCAAACAAATCAGCAACGAGCAGCGAGATGACACGCCTAAAGCGCTTGACAAAGTCTGGGAAGAGGAAATGGTCAGCTTTATGTCGGCTGGTAACAATGGCAGCGGTGAAAACAGCTGCCCCAGCAGCCAGTACCGCCCCAGTGAAGGCCAGCGCCGCGATCAGATGGTGCCGGTGCAATTTTTCAGCGGGAAAACACCTGAGCCGGTCGTGCCCGCTACTTCAGGAGTCTTATCATGAGTTATTTTGATCATTTTGCCTTTGGTATTTACCCCTACATCGCCTTTGCGGTGATGTTAATTGGCAGCTGGATACGCTACGACCGCGAGCAATATACCTGGAAGACCAGCTCCAGCCAGCTGCTGGAAAAAAAGGACTTACGTCGCGGCAGTATTCCATTCCATATTGGCATCATTGCCATTCTGGGCGGTCATGCAGTCGGTCTGCTGACACCACCAGACGTCTGGCACTTATTCGGCATCAGTGCGTCATTTAAACAAATGATTGCCATGGGCGTTGGTGGCTTTTTTGGCCTGATTTGCCTTTATGGTTTAGTGATCCTGCTCAAACGCCGGCTGACCAATCCACGCGTACGAGCCAGCAGCAACCCGATGGATATCGCACTACTGTGGTTGTTACTCGCCCAACTGTTACTGGGATTAAGCTCGATTTTTGTCTCCGCCGGTCATATGGATGGCAGTGAAATGTTAAAGCTGATGGCCTGGGCACAAAATACCGTGACCTTTGACAGTGCTGAAGCCGTTGCGGCCATGCAGGGTGTGCACTGGATTTTCAAAGCGCATATTGTGCTTGGCATGACGCTTTTTGTGGTATTTCCGTTCAGCCGTCTGGTGCATATGTTGAGCGTACCGCTGCAATATATTGGTCGGCCGCATCAGATTGTTCGTCAGCGTTTTATCCGTTGATACTTGAAATAAACAGAAGGCCAGTGAAGTGCTGGCCTTTGGGAGTTTGAAAATGATCGAAGTCAATCAGCAGCAAATCTCCGAGGCGGATATCTTTGCTGAAATGCAATACCACCCAGCCCGTGATAAACGCGCAGCCATGGTCGCCGCCGCCCAAAGTTTGATTATTGAAAAATTGCTGTGTCAGCGGGCTAGTGAATTGGGTTTAAGCCAGCAAGTTAACGCGATGCAAAACACTGAAGACAACCAATTACGTCAGGCTGCACAGGATAAGCTTATCCAGCAGGTGATCGATTTGGAAGTGGTTGTGCCAACTGCGACTTCCGCTGACTGCGAGCTTTACTACCAGCAAAACCCGGACAAGTTTATCAGCTCTCCATTACTCGAAGTCCGGCACATTTTATTGGCGTGCGCCCCGGATGACCATTTGGGCCGCAGCAACGCCCAAAAACAAGCTGAGGTACTGATAGAGCAAATTGAAAGCGGTGCATCCTTTGCCGATTTAGCCAGTCAATTTTCCGCCTGCTCAACTAAAGACAGCGGCGGTTTGCTCGGTCAAATATCAAAAGGACAAACAGTACCTGAACTGGAACGTCCATTATTTCGATTAATGCCTGGGCTATTGCCTTACCCGCTGGAAAGTCGATATGGCTTGCATGTGGTGGAAGTGCTGCACAGAGTCGAAGGCCAGCGGTTACCCTATCCTGCGGTTTCACAACGTATTGCCGACTATCTGAACGAAAAAGTCCGGCGTAAAGCGGTGGCGCAATATATTTCAGTACTGATTAACGATGCGCAAATCGCCGGTTTTGATTTTCAATTGAGCCCTTCGCCACTGATGCAGTAAAGCAAGTTGCAGCATGCTGGTGCAAAAAAACCGGCCAGCGACCTTTGCGCCGGCGGATTGCACCAGTTTGGCGCATATTGCTGGGCGATTGTACTGCAGCGGGCTAGAATGGTGCTCTTTTTGTGCAGCGACTCTGTTTGCAGGCAATAACGAGCAGC
>CAMLNG010000066.1 GCA_946481195.1 uncultured Chromatiaceae bacterium | reverse complement strand
CCGATCTAATCAGCGCCAATTCAGACTGGTTAAAATCAGTAAAGTTCTGATATTGCTCAGCTAAAATCTCCAGCTGAATACGCTGCTCCATTTCATCGCCACTTAATAACATCCACCAGTCCTGTACCGCGGGCCCTTGCAGGCAATCATCAAAATCCAGCAGGAACAGCCGCTGGTCGGCCAGAATGTTGCCGGCATGGCAATCACCGTGCAGACGTATTGATGTGGGCTCCGGCAGCCTGAGCTGACGGATAGTTTGCAGCAGTTCTGCGGTCACTACAGCAAAAGCGTCATGCAGACTGACTGGTAACAACGGGCTGCTCAGCAATTCCGGGATGGCCTGCTGCAGGTCGGTGGTAATATTCAGCAACGGTCTGTGCCGGAATGACTGACCCGCGCCGGTCTGATGAATTTGCCCCAGCAAATTGCCAAGCTGCTCCCAGTGTTCGTCCTGTTCAGCACTGAATGCACGACCGCCTTTGCTGGGAAATACGGCAAAAGCGTAGTGCTGATATTGCAGCAGACTCTGACCGTCAAACTGCAACGGAGCGATGATATCGAGCCCGGCTTGTTGTAAATCGCGACAAAATTGATGTTCTTCGCTGATTTGTGCTGCAGTCCAGCGCTCTGGCCGGTAAAACTTCACCACGTATCTTTGCTGGTCTTCAGCTCTGAATTGATACACGCGGTTCTCATAGCTATTCAGCGCTAACAGGCCGCTCTCTGGCTGAATACGATAACTTTGCAGTGCATCCAGTAAAATTTCGGGTTGCAACTGTGCGAAGTGAAAAGGAGCAGACATCAGCAAATCCGGTGGTCATAAGAAGCAATGGCCTATCATAACGTGTCGTCGCCGGCCGCGTAAAAACAAAAAGCCGCCCGAGGGCGGCTTTGTGCCAACTTTAGGTTTAGCGCGCCGAGAAGAAATTGCTGCGTTGTGACAGCTTCACTTCGGCATCTGCGACGTTTTCGATACTGAATTCAATATCGGTCATTGGCTTAGATAAGTCGGCCGGATCTGCCGCCAGACTGATAGGCACACTGGCAGTATCACCACCTTTGATGGTGACTTCTGTGATGCCGAGCCAGTTCACTTTATCCATACCGGTAAAGCTGAGCTTAAATGTTTGTTCCTGCTGAGATTTGTTGATAATTTTCAGCGTGTAGGTATTTTCGATTAAACCTTCATCGGTTTCCCGGAACAAACTGCCACGGTCGCGCACGACGTCCATTTCTGCCGGCATCCGGGTCCATAGAGTCCAACCAAAGGCGCTGCAGACTACCAGCAGCACGACAAAATAACCCAGTAGTTTTGGCCGCACTACTTTGGTCGGCTTGCCGTTCAGACTGTGTTCTGTGGTATAGCTGATCAGGCCTTTGGCATAACCCATTTTATCCATTGTATCGTCACAGGCATCGATACAGGCGCCGCAGTTAATACATTCGTACTGCAGACCATTGCGGATATCAATCCCGGTCGGGCAGACGTGGACACAAAGGTTACAGTCAATGCAGTCACCCAGGCCTTTGGCTTTATATTCCGTATCTTTACGGGAACGCGGGCCGCGGTTTTCACCCCGGGCTGTGTCATAAGTCACTGTGAAAGTGTCTTTGTCGAACATCGCGGACTGGAAGCGGGCGTAAGGACAAATGTGGGTACACATAATTTCGCGCATCCAGCCAGCGTTACCATAAGTACAGAACATAAAAATCAGTACAAAAACGACGGACCAGAAGCTGGCCTGCGCGGTAAAGAAATCGATAAACAGCTGGTCAATCGGCGTAAAATAACCGACGAAGATCAATGAGGTCAGTAGCGAAAATGCCAGCCAGGCAAAATGCGTCAGACCTTTTTTCAGCACTTTCTGGCCAGACCATGGGTCTTTGTCCAGCTTCATCCGCTGATTGCGGTTGCCCTGAATTTTCTCTTCAAACCAGATAAAAATAAAAGTCCAGACGGTCTGCGGGCACATGTAGCCACACCAGACCCGGCCATAAAAAGTGGTGACGAAAAACAGCGCATAAGCGCCGATGACGAAGATCCACGCCATAATGGTGAAATCTTGTGGCCACAGCGTCATCGCAAAAATATTGAACTTCTGCTCGTCCAAATCAAATAACACCGCCTGATGTCCTTCGAATTGCAACCACGGCAACAGGAAAAACATCGCCATGAACACAAAACCCATATTGCGACGCAGCCGTTGGTGCAGACCTTTGACCGCCCGGACATAAATCCGGTCACGCGACGGATAATGTTCCGGCGCTTTGGGGTTATGCATGTCAACTTTGACCGGAATTCGTTGTTGTTGGTCCAAGGGGTACCTCGTTAATGCTGAAAATGCTGCAGTGACAGTCGGGCAGGACTGCGAGTATAGCAGTTCCCATCCGCGGCTTGTCCAAAACCCATGTTGTTTTTATGGTTTCTACAGCTGTGATCTGAAGATGTATCATGCCTGAAGCAATATGCGGACCAATTGATATAGCTCATTAATTCAATAGTCTGCGGCAGATCCCTATGTGGAGTGTTGCTGTTGTTTACACTTGAAAGAGGCCTGTGTGTAAACAGAGTTGTCAGATTTGTGTTGGTTGTTGTCAGCGCTGTCTATCTGGGTAAAATAGAGTACGAAATAAGCGGAGGCAGTATGAAAAAAACCTTGTGGCTGATTGTCGCGATTTTATTATTAGCGACTTTTTCTGATCACCCGACCATTAAGCCTTACAAAGAACAGCTGTATGCGCTGTTTTCCGATAGTGCCGGTCAGGCAAGCCAGGTGCATGGTGAACAGGTGTTACGGACTATCAGCGCGCGTTTTGCGGCATTCTCCGGTGATCTTGGGCAAAAACAACAGGAAGAATTAAAACGGATCACCAGTGATAAAACCGAGTTGTTGGCGTTTTATCAGGCATATTGTGTGGAAAAACAATTTAATCCGTTGTTCTTTGGTGACACTCAGGGCCGGATCTGCGACGTCATTGCAGAATTCGAACGCGGCATGCGCTAACTGTGCGTTACGATGATGGAAAATCAGCGGCCACAGCCGCTGATTTTCCTGTTTACTCGACTTTTTTCACGACCACGGCATGACCGCTTTGCAGTACTGCACTCTGATTGTGCGCGTCGACGTTCAGAATCAACTGACGGATTAACTTGGATTTGGAGACTCCGGTTTCCTGACTCAGCTGGTTCAGAATTTCGATCGCTTCTTCACTCAAAGTAAAAGTGGCATGTCGCATCGGACCCTTATTAATCAAAGGCTCCAGTTCATCGCCGGCAACCTTGCGGACACTGACGATTTGGGGTTTACCCATCGCATAGTTTTCCGCGTCGGCAATAAATTCATCGACTGAAAAAGCGAGCTTATTCGATCGTGTTGAATTTTTTTTCAGATCGGTCAATGCCATCTTCTTGTATCGCCTTCATTGCCATTAATTCTTGAATGATGTCTTTGATTTCAGTTGCGGCTTTACCATCCGGTTCTGTATCCATCACCGACATACCTTTTTCTTCGCTGTCGTCGTAGATATTGCGGCTGAAAGTGACCGAATTCAGCACGCGCAGGTTAAAGGAGCGCACGACGTCTTTGGCTTCGAGAATTCGGTTGCTCTGATTGGGTAACGAGGGGCATTGTGTCAGTACACAAGCAACAATCATGTCCGGATTGACCACGTTACAGTTACTGACTAAATCCTCCAGATGCTCAAGCGTCTTCAGGTCGCGGCGTTTCGGCCGCAGTGGCAGCAACACGTGTGAGGCAACTGACATCGCCGAGCGCAGTGCGACGCTGTCCTGGCCACCACAGTCGACGATCACGTAATCGTAATGGTGTTCCAGGCTTTTTAATTCGTAACGGATTTTTCCGTACATTTGCACGCAGTTGATCCACTGGACCTGGGGCGACAAATGGCGCTCCTGAACCCAGTCAGATGTGGTGCGTTGCGGGTCACAGTCGACCAGGATGACATTGGCATTTTTCATACTGGAAAAATACACTGCGATATTTTGCGCCAGACAGCTTTTGCCACTGCCGCCTTTTTCACCACCAACTAACAAAATCATGGAGCTTCCCTCTTAGTCGCGACCAAAACAATTCAGCACTGCTTTTGCAGAACTGCAGGTTGTGCAGACCACCCCGGAACAGGCAGTCCATTCTTAGTGTAGGAGACTTCAGCACAATCAGCCACAGCCCAATGTTCAGAGACTGATTTTCACTTGTGCAATCGCCTGCAATGCCTTGTCTACGGCCTGTTGCACGGTATCACCCAGTGCCAGCGCCACGCCGAGCCGGCGTTCACCTTGTACTTCTGGTTTGCCAAACAACCTTATTTCAGTGTCAGGTTGGGTTAAGGCTGCTGCCAGATTGCCATATTGCATTTGCTGTGAATGACCCGCCACCAGCAACACGGCTGAAGCCGCAGGGCCATACTGGCGAATAGCCGGTACCGGCAGGCCGAGAATAGCCCGGGCATGCAAAGCAAATTCGGATAAATTTTGCGAAATCAGCGTGACCATGCCGGTATCATGTGGTCTTGGTGAGACTTCACTAAACCAGACGTCGTCGCCTTTAACAAAGAGCTCGACGCCAAACAATCCCCGGCCGCCCAATGCAGCAGTAATGCGGCCGGCGTAGTCGCGCGCTTTAGTTAGAGCCACCTCGGACATGGCCTGCGGTTGCCAGGACTCACGATAATCGCCACGTTCCTGCCGATGCCCTATAGGTTCACAGAATTGCGTCTGGCCGTCAGCTGTGCGTACGGTTAGCAGGGTGATTTCATAATCAAAATCAACAAAACCTTCCACAATGACCCGGCCTTTACCGGCGCGACCGCCTTCCTGCGCATATTGCCAGGCGTGGGCCAGATCGGCTGCGCTTTTCAGCACAGACTGACCTTTGCCTGAGGAGGACATAATAGGTTTGACCACACAGGGGTAACCAATTTCTGCAACTGCCGCGAGATAACTGGGATGATCATCTGCAAAACGATAACGCGATGTTGGCAGAGCAAGCTCTTCGGCGGCCAGCCGGCGGATGCCTTCCCGGTTCATCGTCAGATGGGCGGCGCGGGCGCTTGGGATCACGCAAAAGCCTTCCTGTTCGAGTTCCAGTAAGGTGGCAGTGGCGATGGCTTCGATTTCCGGCACGATAAAATCAGGTTTTTCTCTGATAACCAGCTGACGTAAAGCAGCGCCGTCGAGCATTGAAATCACATAATGACGGTCGGCCACCTGCATTGCCGGCGCATTGGGATAGCGGTCTGCGGCTATGACTTCACAGCCATAACGCTTTAATTCCAGACAAACTTCTTTTCCGAGTTCACCGCAGCCCAGCAGCAATATTTTGGTGCTGCTGGCGCTGCCGGGAGTTCCAATTGTGGGCATTCGCGCTCTCTTTTTCCGGTGACGGCTTTAAGCCGAAAGACATAGCTTCAGATTACTGATCAGATTAGCTTTTTCAACCATTATTCCGGTGAATCAGCTGATTTTGCGCAACGAATATCAAATTGGCGTTGTTGTTTGATAAACCAGGGTAGGCGCCGGGGGAAAGCTGTAGTGATTTGACTTCAGACTGGCATTGCGTGATTAAAAAAACGGACCTGACGGTCCGTTTCTGCTGTGGTTTTAACACTCAGGCCATTTGCAGTTGTGTCTGCACCTGAGTAGTTGAACGCCGGCGCATCCAGAATAACGCTGGCAGTAATAATAACAGGGCAACCGGGCTTGGTGCATTGACGCTGTTATTGCCACCTGGTGGGATGTCTAATGGTGCCCAGTTTACTTGCTGGTTACCACTCCAGGATTTTGCAATGACCTGACCCCAAATCACACCCCATTCAGTAGAGATGGCAGCTTTAGGAGCCAGAATAGAACCATAGACTGAAGAGGAAATACGCAGGTCATTGATACCGTTGAAGTTAAACAGGACATGATTGGCGATGGCAGCGCTGTTGCTGTTCAGGTCACCCACTTCGTAACGCACTTGTGTCAGGGACAGACAGTCAGTTTTGCCAACAGCGCACTTTGCCTGTGGTGTCCAGTTTTTTGCTGGTGTGCCGTTTGGATTGCTGACGTTAAACACGACCAGTGCATCTTTGCTGATATTGCTGTTATCCACACGGATGGTATGGAAAGTATTCAGGTCGTCCTGCGTAATATTAAATACATAGACATTGTCTGCCGTGACCTGGGCCGGTGTAAATACCAATACGCCGTCCTGAGTGTTGCGGTTAATGCCAACAGCAGGGGTGGTTTTTGCTGCCAGTTGATCTGACAGGGCATTGAGCTGAGTGAAGGCGCTGTTGAAGTCCACTGCAGATGGTGCTTTAGTGGCGCTTGCCGCACCAACACCACCGCCGGTCACGCTGTAACTTCCGGCGTATACCAAGTCGCCGAGGCGGCTGTTACCGGCGCCATCGTAAACATTGAGGTGTCCGGAGCCGGTTTTGACCACGTTACCACCCACTGTGACTGTCGCAGCAGCGCTACTGTTGACGTAGCCAAAATCATAGCCGCCATTGACCTGCAAATTCCCGCCGATCGCTGCCGCACCTTCGGTGTCGGAGGAGCTGGCGCTGAAGTTTTCTTTAACGAATACATTGTAATTGGCGGCCTGACCCAGGCTAATACTACCGGCCTGACTGGCCACACTGAACAGACTGGCTGCAACCAACCCAAACACTAAAACTAACTTCATTGCAGGCCCCTGCCAATGCTGCTGAAAATTTGCGCAATAATAACGGATCAGTATCTTTTTGACAACGCTGTCTTTTTGAAATTTTAATGAAAACTGACCATGACCAGTTTATTGAGAAATAATCATTTAATAACAATGGTTTAATTTGATAGCTTTTCTGGGGACGAGGCAAAAAACCTGAGTGTTTTTGTGGCTTAAATGACGAAAAACAGAGTTCCCGGAGCGGGAACTCTGCGTGTAAGTGATTTTCCTAATATTTTTGCAATTTCTGCAGCAGCTGTTGCTCCGTGCTATCGAGCTGGCGGCTGCGCATAGCATCGAGGATCGCTGTGGCTTCCGCTGTTCTGCTCAGCTGCAGTAAAGCGGCGGCTATATGCAATTGCAGTAAAGCTGCTTGTGGCTGACGGATCTCGGCTTCCCGCAGCACTCCCAGGCCCTTTTCCGCCTGGCCGGCTTTGACCAGCGCATAGCCATAAGTATCGAGGATATCGGCTTGTTCCGGCATAGACAGGTGCGCCTTCTCAGCCCATTGCAGTGCGAGTTGTGGGTCTGTATCCAGCAGCAATACCGCCAGATTATTCTGCAGAATCGCCTGGCTGGCCAATAATGGGCTTTGTTGATATAGCGCCCGGGCTTGTCCGGGCTCGCCAGCCTGCTGAAGCTGTTCAGCCAGCGCCAGGGTGGCACTGAGGTCTGCCGGGTGCTGCTGCAGCCATTCCTGCAGCAGCTGCCGCACTGCTGCAGGCTGGTCACGCTGCGCCCGCAGCAAAAGCAGAAGATGTGGTTGCGCGCCGGATTGGCGGAACAACGGCGTCAGCACTTCAACGGCAGCTTGATTCTGGCCCTGAGCCAGATAAAAGTGCGCTTTGAGTTCAGCCACAGCCGGCTGATTGGTCTTTCCGCTTTCCAGTTTCTGCAATAAGCGCAAACCATCGGTATACCGTTGTTCCAGCAATGCAAGCCTGGCCTGTAGCAGGCCGATCTGGAATTCATCGCCATCGAGCGATTGTAGCCGGCTCAACGTTTTCTTCGCGCCATTGCTGTCTCTGGCATTTAACTGCAGGTCAGCCAGGTCGCGCAAGCGCCAGGGTTGGTCGTACCAAAGCCCATAGAGAATGTCGCTCATGCGTTGAGTTTCCGCCTGGTCCTGTTGCTTCAGTGCCAGCCGGGCTTTGGCAAAATACAAATCTGCGCTGATATCGGTTTGCTCTGACAGTTGTTCAGCCAGCGCTTTTGCTTCGGGTAAGGCATTGGTTTGTAAATATAATTCCAACAACGCCATGCGAGCGGGCACCAGCTTCTGGTCCTGTGGGTCCAGCTGTTGAAGATATTGAATAGCGTCATTGGCTTTGCCAAGACGCAGCGACGCATCCGCCATCAGTTGCAGCACCAGCGGGTCGGCCGGGTCTTTTTTCAGCAAAGTCTGGTACGACTGCATTGCTCCGCTCCAGTCCTGCTGTTGCAGCGCCAGACTTGCCAGTGATAACAGGCTGGGCTTGTAAGTGGCATCCAGGGTCAGGGCTTGTTGATAAAACTGTCTGGCCAACGCAGCATCTGCAGATTTGGCAGCAACATCGCCGGCCAGCTGGAAAATCTCCACTTTGGACTGATCAGCCTTGAGTAAATCGGCAGCGGTTTGGCGCGCATCACCCAGCAAACCTTGCTCAAGCTGCAAATAACCCAGCACTATTAAATCAGCCTGCTGATTGTAACCAGGTTGCTCACTCAACAGCTGGCGGGCCTTAGCACTTTGCTGATTACGCAGCAGGCTCTGGATATAAGCTTTACGCACTTCGGATTGCTCTGGAAAAGCGGCAAAGGCCTTTTGCAGCACTGCCTGTTCTGCTGCTATGTCCTGTTGCGCGCGCGCAATGGCTGCGGCCAGTATATAAAGCTGGAAATCGGCCGGATTGAGCTTCAGCGCCTGTTGACTGAAACCTGCCGCCGTTTTGGCATCATTCAACTGCAGATAACTTTGTGCCAACAGCTGATGTACCTGGTAATTGGCCGGATAGAGTTTCAGTGCGCGGCGCAGTTTTAACACCGCCTGTTCAAATTTTTCCTGACTGAAATCCATGGTTGCGGCCAGCAATAACACATCTTCCTGTTCTTTGGCGTCTTCCGGCAGATTGTTCAGTTGCATTTGCACCTGACGCAGCATCCGGCTTTGTTCTTTGTTATCGCCCTGTAAACCGACGAGCGCCGCATGGATCAGCTGACCATAAGGGTTGTATGGAAACTTTTCCCGATATAACAGGATGCTGTTCAGTGCCTCTGCTAATTTACCCTGCTGCTGCAACACGCGGGCTTTACCCAGCAGCGCAATAGGGTCGTTCTGGTCTTTGCTCAGCAGTTGCTGATAAATGTGCAGTGCCTGTTCCGGCTGTTGCTGTACCAGATGCAATTGTGCCTGCAGATACTGTGCTTTGGTGGCATAACTTCCATCTGGACGGACTGCCTGCAGCAGTGGGGGGATTTGGGAAAACTGCTGTTGATTTAAGCGCAGTTCGGCAAACTGGAAGCGAATTTCATCGGCCAGTTCCAGGTCTGCCTGACTCAGCGCCTGTTGATACAAGGTGGCGGCTTCATCGTATCTATATTGAATTTTTAACAGGTTTGCCTGCATTAGCTGATAAGCCGGCCGTGATTTTAAGTCCGAATGCTGATCGAGTAAAAACGCCGTTTCATTGGTTTTTTGCTGTGCCAATAATGCCCTGGACAGGTCGTAAATCAGTGGTTCGACGGCAGCGCCACCGTCCAGCGCCAGTTGTAGTTCTTTTTCCGCACTGCTCCAGTTGCCGGCTTTCAGCAGAACCTGACCCAGCATCAGCCGGGCCGGCAGATAAGCCGGGTTTTGCTGCAAACTGTTGCGCAGTTCCAGTTCCGCTTCACGCCATTGTGCCCGCTGACTATATTGCCGGGCCTTTTCGTAATAAGCTGATGCGGTATCCGCCGCGAAGACAGGTTGCAGACTAAGCGCAACCAACACAGAGAGCACAGGCAGTTTCATCTTTTATCCTTCAGGGCTGGCCGGGTGAGGCCTGCATGCGGTCAGAGTGTGGCCACTTTAAATGATAGCGTTGTCATAGGTAAAGCTTGTCTGAATTTCAGTAACAGAGATGAATAACCGGAGAGGCAGAGATGCAGGTCCAACATCAGAAACCACAATGTTGTTTTATTTATCAGGCCGATGGCGCAGAAGCGCGACTGGAATACCGGCTATTTCAATCTCATGGGCAGCCTTCAGTCGATTTTTACCATACTTTTGTGCCACCGGAATTCAGAGGCCAGGGGATTGCGGCCTTGTTGACTGCTGCAGCTCTTGAGTGGGCCCGTCAGCAACAACTGCGGATTTATGCCAGTTGCAGTTATGTCGCCAGCAAGCTGCAGCCTGCTGGTAAAATTTAAAATGTATACAAATACTATTTATGTATACATTTGATGCTATGCTACTGGCAATTCAAAGATTGCAGGTTGGGGTAGCATGACCGGGGTAGTACAACAAAAACACCTACCGATCGACGGTTGGAGCAGTTCGCATTGGGTCGCTGGCTTTGTCGCTGTGCTGGTCGGTTTTGCCAGCTCAGTCGCCATTGTGTTTCAGGCGGCCGCCGCCGCAGGCGCCAGTGCCAGCCAAATCGCCAGCTGGATTGGTATCCTTGGTTTTGCCATGGGGGTGACCTGTATCGGCTTTTCCTGGTACTTCAAAGCGCCGGTGTTAACGGCCTGGTCAACGCCTGGGGCGGCGCTGCTGGCGACCAGCCTGACCGGTTACAGTCTGGCCGAAGCGGTCGGCGTTTTCATGTTCAGTGCTTTGCTGACGTTATTGCTTGGTTTATCAGGTTGGTTTGACCGCTTGAGCAAAGTGCTGCCGCTGCCACTGGCCAATGCCATGCTGGCCGGGATTTTGTTGCAGTTTGGCTTGGGTATTTTCCGTCATTTGCCACAGGCGCCTGTGCTGGTGATAGGGTTAGTGCTGCTGTTTGTGCTGAGCCGGCGGGTTATCGCCAGATACAGTATTCCGCTGGTGTTGCTGGCTGGAGTCATTTTCACTTTGTTACGTGGCGAATGGTCAGTGCAGCAGTTGCAGCCGGCCCTGGTGCAACTGGAATGGGTCTGGCCCGAGTTTCACTGGCAGGCGATATTAGGCGTCGGATTGCCGCTTTTTATCGTGACTATGTCTTCGCAAAATCTGCCTGGGCTCGCGGTGCTGCGCAGTCAGGGCTATCAGACGCCGGTATCGCCTTTATTGACTGTGACCGGCCTGTTGACACTGGTCACGGCACCTTTTGGCAACTTCTCGATTAACCTTGCAGCCATTACTGCCGCGATTTGCAGTGGGCCAGAAGCGCATCCGGACCCGGCGTCGCGCTACCGCGCCGGTATTGCCGCCGGGGTGTTTTATTTGCTGACCGGTTTAGCGGGTTCAACCATAGTGGCGCTATTTCTGGCTTTTCCGCCGGCACTGGTGGCGGTGGTGGCTGGGTTGGCGTTATTAGTCACCATCGCCGGCAACTTGTCTGTAGTCACGGCTGAAGGCCCTTATCGTGAAGCTGCGATGCTGACCTTTTTGCTGACAGCATCCGGAGTCAGCTTTTTTGGTATCGCTTCAGCCTTTTGGGGCCTGGTGCTGGGGCTACTGGTATTATTGCTGCAAAAATGGCGGGCCTGATGCAAAAAGCTGATCTGTATCTGCAACTGCGGGACGATATCCGCCGCCGGCATTGGCCGGAAGGCCGGGCACTGAAACAACAGGAGCTGGCTGATTATTATCAGACCAGCCGCATTCCGGTGCGGGATGCGCTGTCGCGACTGGCCGCTGAAGGTTGGCTGGTCAGTGCCGGCAAAGCGAGTTTGATGGTGCCGCCTTTATCTGCCGCCGAAGCACAGGAGCTTTGCCTGATCCGCAGCAAACTGGAACCTTTAGCGCTGCGGCAGGCGTTGCCACAGCTCAATCAGGCGATTTTAGGTGCTACTGAAGACTGTCTGAATGTCGCCGACGCCGCAGCGGATGACCTGTTGTTGCACGGTG
>CAMLNG010000065.1 GCA_946481195.1 uncultured Chromatiaceae bacterium | reverse complement strand
AGTGCTTTAAGTTTTAACCTGCAGGCGCACGGCAACAAAAATGAAGCCCCGGCCCTGATGAAAGGCACCGACACACCGGCTGCACAAGTAGTAGTGAAATTTCATCAGGCACTGAAAAGTGGCGATAAACAACAGGCGCGGGCTTTACTGGCTGATGATGTGACGATCTATGAAGGCGGCAGTGTCGAGCGCAGCGCCGATGAATATCAGCAGCATCATATGGCCGCTGACATGGCCTATCTGGCGCAGATGCAAGTGACGACGCTGGAGCATCAGGTCAGCATCAACGGTGAAACGGCCATTTCGATTGCCCGCAGCCACACCAAAGGCACCTACAAAGGCAAAGAGCGCGACCATCAGGGCATGGAAACAATTGTGCTGCAGCTGCAGGGCGGCCAGTGGAAAATTAAACATATTCATTGGTCATAGCAGCATTCAGCGATCGCCAGATGCAACTGATGCTGACAACTTTGCCGCGGTTTCAGCAATCAGCTTCCCCCTACACCGACACGACCAACTCCCACCAAATCCGGTCCAATCACCTGTTGCAGGCCTTTGTTTTCTTTTAGGATAAATTTCAGCCAACAATTACCAGCTTAGCCGGGTCTATCCAAGGGGAAACCAATAATGAAACCACAGTATCTGGCGCTCGTGCTGTTGCTAAGCCCCGTTGTGTTTGCCGCCAATGCCACGCCTGACGTCCTGCCGGAGCGAGCACAGGCACAGCTGATTGACGATCTGCTCCAGCAACGCCTGACCCAGATTTTGCCGCCGCTGATGCAGCGCGAAAACATCGATATGTGGCTGCTGATTTCGCGGGAATACAATGAAGACCCGGTGCTGAAGACTATGTTGCCGGCGACCTGGCTGTCGGCACGCCGGCGTACCATGCTGGTGATCTTTAATCCGGGCGCCGGCAAAGCGCCGGAGCTTTATGCTGTGGCGCGTTATGACGTGGGCACTGCGTTTAAAAAAGCCTGGGATGTGGAAAAACAGCCCGACCAATGGCAGGCGCTGGCTGACCTTATCCGCAGTAAAAACCCCAAACGTATCGGGATAAATCAGTCCGCCAGTTATGGCCATGCCGATGGCATGGTGGCCACAGAGCTGGATTTACTGAAACAAAGCCTCGGCACTGATTGGTCCGGTAAATTAGTCAGTACGGAAAAATTAGCGGTAGGCTGGCTGGAAACGCGCTTGCCGGCCGAAATCGACCAATACAAACATCTGACGGCGATTGGCCACAAGTTAATAACGCGGGCTTTTTCCAACGAAGTGGTGACGCCGGGCAAAACCAGCACTGAAGATGTGGTCTGGTGGCTGCGTCAGGAAAGTACCAGGCTTGGCCTGCCCGTCTGGTTTCACCCGACTGTGTCTATCCAGCGGCCAAGCTCCGGCAAATTCGACCAAATCAAAGCTTTTAGCGCTACCAAAGCTGACAACATCATTCAACCCGGTGACCTGCTGCACGTCGATTTTGGCCTGACTTATCTGCGACTGAACTCCGACCAACAGCAACATGCCTACGTGCTGCGGCCCGGCGAAACCGACGCACCGGACTATTTAAAACAGGCGCTGCAACAGGGCAATCAGGCACAGGACATTCTGACCGGCAACTTTAAAACGGGTTTAACCGGCAACGCGCTGCTGGCAAAAAGCCTGGCAGACGCCAAGGCAAAAGGCCTGAAAGCGACTATTTACAGCCATCCGATTGGCCACCACGGCCATGCCGCCGGCCCAACCATCGGCATGTGGGATAACCAGCACGGCACCCCGGGCAGCGGCGATTACCCGCTTTACCCCAACACGGCATATTCGATTGAGCTGAATGTTGCGGTCGATCTGCCAGCCTGGGGCAATGAAATCCGTATTATGCTGGAAGAAGATGGTTATTTTGACGGAGGTAAATTCCATTATCTGGATGGCCGGCAACAACAGTTGCACCTGATCCAAGCCCAATAACTGCGACTTCCGCAAAGTTGTCGCTCAATTGCGCTACAGTTTTAGCCAACACTCAATGACGGGACTGACTGTGATATCACGCACTTTGCTCGCCCTCAGTTTTGTGACGACGACTGCACTTGCTGCGCCGCTGCAGATGGTGTTGCTGGAAAACCACATGCCGCTCAGCGACGATAAAAGGATTAATGTCGAAACCCGCATCCTGCCAAAGTTACAACAAATCGCCCTGCCAGACTTACAGATCGAACCTAAGTTACTCAGCAACGCCCGCGCCTGGGAGTTGCTGCGCCAGAACAGTAATTATTGCGCGCTGAATAAAGTCCATACGCCGGAGCGTGAACAGTTTTTATATTTCGCAAAGCTACCAACCAGTATCTACCCGCCACTGCAACTACTGAGTACCAGACCATTGTCTGACCAGCCAATAAACCTGGCAGCTTTGCTTAAACAGCGTCCGGAGTTAAAAATCGGTGTGGCAGCGGGCCGTAGTTACAGCCCGGAAATTGACGCCTTGGTTAAACAATATCCGCAGCAGTTTTTTGTCCGCAGTGGCGACGATGCCGCCGAGAATCTGGCGTTGATGCTGGGCAAACAACGGCTGGATGCGGTGATTGAATTCGCTGCAATAGTGCGGGCCAGCTTAAAAAAACAAGGCATCAATCAGCCGGTGCTAGGCCAAACCTTACAAGGAGTGGTGTTGTCGCGTGGCTTTATCGTTTGCAACAAAAGCCCGCTTGGTTTACAGCTTATTCGCCTGCTCGACCAGAAAATGCAGGACCGGCAGTATCAGGCCGATTTAGTGCAGTATCACCGCGAGTTTTTTGGCGAAGCTGACTATGCCTTAATCCATGCCGAACTGATGCAATTCTTTCCGCCGCAATAACTATTTTTCAGCGTCCGATTTAATTGCCCGGCTCAGCAAGCAAACCCGTTAAGTCCCTGTGCTGCCGGGGCCACTTAATCTGACCAATCCTATTACAACTACGGCCAGAAGTGGCATGGCTGGCATTGCAAAAAAATAGCTCAGTACCTTAAGCACAAATCAGCTGAAATGGCTGCAGTCGTTAATCCGACAGCCCCATCTGTTGCAGGCCATAACGCTCAATCTTTTTCAGTAAGCCCTGGCGTGACAAGCCAAGCTGACGCGCTGCATGACTACGGTTGCCCTGATGGGCGGTCAGTGCTTCGCTGAGCAGGCGAATTTCCAGCTGGCGCACCTGCTCGTCGAGTGAACTGCCGGGCGGTAACTGCACAGCCTGAAATGCCGTTTCCTGCGCATCCAGGTGCAGCAGCTGAATATCAGCCAGCTGCACCACGCCATGGCGGGCAATCGCCACCACACTTTCCAGCGTATTACGCAGTTCCCGCACATTCCCCGGCCATGGCCTTGCTAAAAACCACTGCAACGCTGGCGCAGCCAACTGGACGTTTTGTGCTGATTTTGCGGCAATTTGCTGTAAAAAATGCTGGATCAGCAGCGGAATGTCTTCCCGCCGCTCGTCCAGCGCCGGTGTTTCCAGCGTGATGCCTTTGATGCGGTAATACAAATCCTCGCGAAAACGGCCTTGTTTTACCAGTTCAGGCAACTGCGCATTGGTGGCCGAGACCAGCCGGATATCGATTTTTTTCTGCTCGCGGCCACCGACCGGATAAAAAGTCCCCTCCTGCAACACGCGCAGCAGTTTGACCTGCATCGGCAATGGCATTTCGCCAATTTCATCGAGAAATAAGGTGCCGCCATCGGCCATGCTGAGCAGGCCCTGCCGGTCTTTGTCCGCGCCGGTAAATGCGCCGCGCACATAACCAAAAAGTTCGCTTTCCAGCAATTCGGCCGGAATAGCCCCGCAATGCACTGAGACAAAAGGCCCGCTTGCGCGCAGACTAAGCTGGTGCAGCGCTCTGGATACCACTTCCTTGCCGGTACCGGACGGCCCGGTCACCAGCACCCGCACATCAGTCGGCGCAATACGTTCAATCAGGGTACGGATGTTACGCAGTGCCGGCGACACCCCGACCAGCTGCTGCAGCCCCTGCTGCGCCACGGCGCCGCGTTTAAAGCTGTTCAGCTCCTGCTCCAACAGATGTTTATTCACTGCGCGTTTCACCACCACAGCGAGTAAATCCGGATCTATCGGTTTGGCGAGGAAATCCCAGGCGCCGAGACTTATCGCCTGCAGTGCCAGTTCCCGCTCGGCATGGCCGGTCAGAATGATCACCGGCTGGCCCGCCAGCTCTGGCAGCGCCTGCAAAGTAGCCTGCGGGTCAAAGACTGGCGGCAAAGACAGGTCGAGCAGGATTAAATCCACCTGTTGTTGTGCAAGGACTGCTTTAGCCTGCGCTAAGTCTGCAGCCAGCAGTACCTGATGCCCCTGCTGCTGTAAAAAACGTTCGGCCAGCAGCCGGAACGCCGGTTCGTCGTCAACCAGCAAAATGCGGGCAGTGCGGAAGTTATCTAACGAAAAAGCAGCGCTCATCAGCGTATCTCTCCGGAAATCGCAGGCAAATGTAATACGAAGCAAACCGGCCAGACCGGGTCGCTCTGATGCTGAATACGGCCCTGATGGGCCTCGATAATACGGGCAACGATGGCAAGCCCCAGGCCACTGCCACCGGCCCTTTTACTGACAAAAGGCCGGAACAGTTGGCCGTCCAGCAAGGATGCATCCAGCGCCGGGCCATTGTTCAGCACCCGGATTTGCACTTCAGCGCCTACAGGGTTGGCCTCAACCCGCAAACAAGCGCCGGGCTGATTGCGTAAAAAAGCGAAAGCGTTATCGAACAGGTTCTGCAGCACTTGTTGAATACGGTAAGGGTCGGCTTGCAGCTGCAAGCCCGGCGCGATCTCAAGCTCAGTGCGCACACCATCGGGCGCTTGCTGTAACAACGACTGCACCAGCGGTTCGAGTTCGAATAACGCCGGTTGCAGCTGCAGGCGGCCGGCATACACCAGCATATCGGCGATGAGCCGGTCGGCGCGTTTAAGCTGAGTCTGAATGTGGCCACGCAGTTCGGCATCGACCGCCGCCGAAGCCATTGAAATGATATTGAGTGGGTTGCGTAACTCGTGCGCCATCGCTGCCGCCAGGGCGCCCAGTTCCACCAGATGCTGCTGCGCCAGCTGCTGTTTTTCCGCCTCCGCCAGCGCGAGGGCGGACTGCAGACGGGCACAGCTGCTGACCAGCAAGGAGCCAAACACTTCGGCAGTCAATTTTAAGGTGGGCGTCAGACCTTGTTCACCATCGATTGAGAATTGCCAGTTATCTGCAATTTCACTGTTTTTTACCGAAGTAACCTGCAGTTTTAATGCAGTTGATTCAGTACTCTGTGCCAGCAGTTCTGCGCCCTGCAGCAGAGCAATCTGCACCGGTTGTTTGAGTGGCTGACGAATGAGCAATGCTGCCTGTTCAGCGAGCTGCTGCCAGTCCGCTGCTGAGGCCAGCTGTTGCTGCCAACGGCTGACCATGGCTTCACTGAGCTGGACACCGGGAAAAATAAGCCGTTCTGCCAAGCGGCTGGCCGGTCGATACGCGGCAGCGGCGAATAATAACAACAAACTGGAATAGAGCCAGAGCTGCCAGCCCGGCACTGCGGCCAGCGCCGGCATGCCAAACTGGCCAAACAGCGAGCTGATTAACGCCATCAACAATAACAACAACAAGCCCATCACCAGATAGACCAGGGCGCGGCTGGCAAAAGCATTGACCGCCAGCAGCTGATAACGCACCACGCTGTATACCAGCAGCACCAGATACAGCGGCAACACCAGCATAGGCCAGGGATACCAATTGAGGCCGATAGACGGAAATACAAAGCTGGTCGCCAGTAACAAACCAATGCCGGCAGTCATTGAGATCGCCACGACCGAATGGCGTTTATTGCCATGATAGGCGTGGCGGCCGCGCCAAAGCACCCAATGCGCCAGGATGCCAAGCAACACTGTGTACAGCAGATTAAACCAGCCAAAACCATCAAACAGAAAAAACACCGGCATGCCATACAAGGCCTGCACCCGCGCCGATGGCTGTGACCAGCTTAACAACACCACCAGCACTGAACCCAGCAACACCCAGGCCTGATACTGGCGTAACCATATGATCCAGCGCAGCTGCGGTTGTTGCGGCTGTGTCGTGACATACCGCAGCGCAAACTGCAGAAAAAACGCCGGCATCAGCGGATTGGCCAGGATCAACACTTTACCGGGCAGCAACAAATCATGTTGCAACGCCAGATGCCCCCCGCACCAGGCCGCCATCATGGCGCAAAAGCCAGCCAAAGGTTTTAACACCGGCTGAAAACGGGCGTGCCACCAGAGCCAAAGCCCGGTCCACAAAGCACAGAGGCTGGTAAGTCCCAGCATGGTTTCAAATAACAGCGCTAAATCCATCAGGTCTCCCTGCTTCTTTGACAGGAGTGTCAACGGTGTTGACGCTTTATAGTGGACATAGCGTAAACCAGCTTGTCAGTTGCCTCAAGCAGCTTCGCATTTATTGATACAGATCAATGTTTTGCCAATTAAGGCTGGTGTGGCCCAACAATCGCATTGTGCTGGCATCGTTGTTGATTTTCAGGTCGTTAGGGAGTTCATCCATGCTGTGGTCAGTCTTTTTCACTGAATTGGCTTTTCTGTTAGGCATCGCCGCCGTGTTGGCACCGTTATGGTTTTGGGCCGGACGTGGCCGGGGAGCCGCATGATGGAACTGGACTCCGCGCTTCTGTCCCGGCTGCAGTTTGCCTTTACTGTCAGCTTTCATATTATTTTCCCGTCGATCACCATAGGCCTCGCCACCCTCATCGCCATTTGGGAAGGTCTGTGGCTGAAAACCCGCAATCCGCTGTATCTGCAACTGGCTAAATTCTGGATCAAACCTTTTGCCATCACTTTTGGTATGGGCGTGGTGTCCGGCATTGTGCTGTCGTACGAATTCGGCACTAACTTCTCGAAGTTTTCTGAGCTGACCGGCGCTGTACTCGGGCCTTTGATGGCTTATGAAGTACTGACGGCATTTTTCCTCGAAGCCGGTTTCCTCGGTGTGATGCTGTTTGGCTGGCAACGTGTCAGTGCGCGGCTGCATTTTTTCGCCACTTGCACCGTAGCGGTCGGCACCTGGATCTCGGCGTTCTGGATCATCGCCGCCAACAGCTGGATGCAAACACCAGCCGGCCACGCCATTGTCGATGGTAAATTTGTCGTCGAAAGCTGGCTGGAAGTCATATTTAACCCATCGATGCCTTACCGGCTGGTGCATATGCTGCTCGCGACTATGCTGACCGCCGGTTTAGTGGTGATGGCAACTTCGGCCTGGTATTTACGCCGCAAACAACATACCGCCTTTGCCCGTAAAGGCCTGTCGTTTTCGCTGTGGTGGATATTGATTTTTGCGCCATTGCAGGCATTTGTCGGCGATTTGCATGGCCTGAACGTCAAAGAACATCAACCGGTGAAAGTCGCAGCGATGGAAGGCATATGGCCGGCGCGCGAGCACAATGTGCCGCTGTTATTGTTCGCCATTCCGGACCCGGTCCAGGAAAAAAACCATTTTGAAGTCGCTATTCCGGGCATGGCCAGTTTGATCCTGACCCACGACTGGCATGGCGAATTAACCGGCCTGCAATCAGTGCCAAAAGCGGACAGGCCTAATGTGCCGCTGGTGTTTTTCTCGTTCCGCGTCATGGTTGGCCTCGGTGTGCTGATGATTGTGGTTGCGCTGTGGGGGCTGTGGCTGCGCCGGCGCGACGCGCTGTACCAGCAACCGCTGTTTTTGTGGTTGTGCAGTCTGATGGCACCGACCGGGGTAATTTCAGTACTGGCCGGCTGGTATGTGGTCGAAGTCGGCCGCCAGCCGTGGATTGTCTATGGCCTGGTCCGCACCAGCGAGGTGGTGTCGCCGCTGCCGGCAGAGCGGGTGGCCTTATCACTGACTCTGTTTGTACTGACCTACAGCCTGCTGTTTGGTGTCTATCTGTATTTCTTCCGCAAGCTGATTAAAAAAGGCCCGCCACCACTTGCAGACTTACAACACCATCTGATTGGCGTCGAAGCCTCAGGTTACGCGCTGGCGCTGACTAAAACCCTGCAAGGCCATGACGCTGCCGTACCGACTGAAGGAGCTAAATAATGGATTTACAGCTGTTTTATTTCCTGTTACTCGGTTTTGCCATCCTGATGTATGTGCTTTTGGATGGCTTTGACCTCGGCATTGGTATTTTATACCCCTGGTTTCGCGATGAAGCCGACAAAGATCAGCTGATGCGGTCTATTTCCCACGTCTGGGACGGCAACGAAACCTGGCTGGTGTTTGGTGGCGTAATTTTATTCGGCGCTTTTCCGGCGGCTTACGCCGGCCTGACGTCGGCCTTGTATGCGCCCATTATGCTGATGTTGATTGGGCTGATTTTCCGCGGTGTGGCTTTTGAATACCGTTTTAAATCAACCACATCTAAACGCTGGTGGAACCGGGCTTTTGCTATCGGTTCCACAGTGGCGGCCTTTTGTCAGGGCCTGATGCTTGGCGTACTGATTGGCGGAACACCGTTGGTGTCGGCGTCGCCACTGGATTTACTGACGCCCTTTACTCTGTTTACCGGTTTTGCCCTGCTGGCTGGATATGCGTTGCTCGCCTGTACTTATCTGGTGATGAAATGCCGGGATGACCGGCAACAACGTGCAGCGCGCTATGGCCGCCGTCTGGTCTGGGTGTTGATGGGCGCGATGCTGGTGGTCAGTGTCGCCACGGCACTGGGTAGCGACGAGATTTGGCAGCGCTGGTTCGGCGGCTGGCATTTCCTCTGGTTGTGGCCACTGCCGGTATTATCTGTGCTGGCCGCCCGGTTGTTGTACCGCGATTTGGGCCGGGTGCAACGTCATTTAAAAGCCGGCGCTATTCCACACAGCCGCCATGAAGACCGGCCGTTTTGGCTTGCGGTGAGCTTGTTTGCGCTGGGATTTGCCGGCCTGTTAGTCAGCCTGTTTCCGGCCATTGTACCGGGTAAACTCAGTTATGTTGAAGCCGCTGCGCCGCAGGCCAGTTTGCAGTTTATGTTGCCGGGCGTGCTGATTTTTGTCCCTCTGATCCTGGCCTACACCTGTTGGGGCTACCGTATCTTCGCCGGCAAAGTCGAAGACTTCAGCGAGGGCTATTAAAATGGAAAAAAAGACTGGGACAGCTGAAATATTTTCTCTTACCGCCGCCATTCGTCGCAAATGGCAGCGGTTACAACGCCCGGGTAATCACTGGTTTTTCCTGCTGTATCTGGGGGGGCTTGCCGCGATCGTTGCGATCGCCAGCTTATTGAAATTCGGCATGAAATTACTGTAGCTACGCGATTATTCAAACAAGTTCCGGTCAGATAAACTGTCGTAAATCTTGACCTGGATCAGAGTTTTTAAACACAGCCTGATTGACTTTTCCGCTCAGGCTGTGCGTTTTTTTTCATTGTCTTTTTAAAACCAGCACTGCTATAGTCAAATCATGGTTCGGCTGTTGAACCTGTCAGAGATTTGATTCTATGCGTCTGCTGAAACTGTTTTTAGTCATCTTCTATCTGAGCATCCAGCTGTCGGGTGAGACCCGCTCTGCATCTCAGGCGTGGGTTGACAATACAGAAGCACAATTCAGCCACAGTCAGGCGCTCATCAGCCAGCACACACCTAAAGTCACCGACGCCGAAACACCAAAAGACCCCGAAACCAAACATCCGGTGCTGTTACAGGCCACTGTAGTTGTCACTGCCTTTTATCCGGATTTTGTCGCCTACTCCTTCAGCGGACCACAACCACGCCAGCTGAATCTGCTGCTCGCGGCGCCGCGCGCACCACCTGCCTTCGCTTAATCTGTTGTTGTTCCGCTGCATAAGCAGCATTGCATTCTATTTTTCCCAGATTAGATTGGGCCTGCACTGACGGGCTCATGTGAGGCATGTATGAGAAAGTTAAACGTTTATACCGTTGATCATATCGACCATTTAATTCAACCAACTGAATTCGCTGACACCACATTAAAATCACCAGCGTTGCAGATTTTTAATGACTTCCGCCACAGTGCGCCAGCCATTCTGGATGCTGAAACCAATGCACTGGAAGCGCTGGATATGATGACGCACGAGCACTGCAGCTTTAAGCTGGTGGTCGATGCGCATAAAGAAATGATTGGTCTGATTAGCACTGAGCAACTGTCATCGCAGAACATCATGCAGCATGTCAGCAAAGACTTAAAAGCCAGCGAACTGCAAGTGGTTGACCTGATGCGTCACCGCGATAACCTGATTGCCTTGTCCTACCAGCAAATTCAGTACTGCACTGTCGGTGATGTGCTGAACACGCTGCAGCACAATGGTGAATCGTTTTGTGTGGTGATTGATTTGGAAAACCACCAAATCCGTGGCGTGATCAGCGCGCGTGACATCGCCAGCCGCCTGCATTTGCCACCACTGGAAATCGAACGGCAACCGACCTTCCTGAATATCTTCGACCGGTTGTACGCATAAGGCGTCGGGTTACACAAATCAGGTTGGGACCGGCTGTTGGGGCCGGACTGGTTGGGACAATAAAGGCGGCTTCGGCCGCCTTTATTGTTTTCAGATACTGCCCGCAGCATCGTGCGGGTCAGTAATCGTCCTGCATCCGGTTCATTAAACTGGTCAGATAGGCAATGCCATTTTCCGCGGATAAGGCATTAATTGGTGCCTGCCCCATGGTGTAAGCATTGGCATTGGTCAACCACTGCGCAAACAACGCGTCAGAGCCGAAATAGGCCAGTCCTTGCTGATAAAACTGTTCTGCTTCCATCGGATCAATCGCATGTGAACGAATCATCCGATATGCATTTTCCGAGATTGTTGCCATAGCATCCCTCCTGCGGTGTTTGCCTGAACCTTTTTACTATAGCCAAGGCTGCCGATTCGCCAAGCGCAGCACAAAGTTTCGTTGCCGGGCGCGCCACGCCAGCTTTACAGCTTCTGCATTCGTATGCACCCACAGCCAGACAACGGATCCCCTATATTGCTGACATAATTCAGGTTTATCGGAGAACGCCGGAATGCGTCTGTCGCTGTTTTTGCTTTGTACCTTGTGGAGTTTTTTCTCACTGGCATTGCCGCAAGTGAGTCAGGGCAGCCTGCAACGGCTGGAAAATTTCCCGTCAAAGCTGGTCCCTCCCCGGCATATTGATATCTGGTTGCCGGCAGGTTTTAGTCCGGCGCAAAAATACGCCGTGTTATATATGCATGACGGCCAGATGTTGTATGACGCCAACAGCACCTGGAACAAACAGGAATGGCGGGTCGATGAAACGGCGCAAGCGCTGCTCAATAGTGGCAAAGTGCGGCCATTTATTGTGGTGGGTGTCCACAATGCAGACCTGAACCGCCATGCGGAATATTTTCCGCAGAAACCGTTTCAAAGCCTGGCAGCCGCCACGCAGCAGACTTTTTACCAGCTGGACCGCCAGCCCGGCCAAAAGCTGTTTCAGCGCGAGGTGTATTCCGACGCTTACCTGAAATTTCTGGTGACTGAATTAAAGCCTTATATCGACAGCCACTTTCCGGTTCTGGCCGACAGGGCAAACACTTTTGTCATGGGTTCCAGCATGGGCGGGTTAATTTCGATGTATGCCATTAGCGAATATCCGCAGGTATTTGGTGGCGCGGCATGTTTGTCGACCCACTGGCCAGGTATTTTCCCGGACAAAGATAATCCGGTACCAGCCGCCTTCCGCAGTTATATGCAGCACCACTTGCCCAAAGCCGGGCAGCACAAACTGTATTTTGACTATGGTGACCAGA
>CAMLNG010000064.1 GCA_946481195.1 uncultured Chromatiaceae bacterium | reverse complement strand
TACAACTAACAGCTGTGTGGCAATCCTTGATGGCGACCAGCCACGCGTGATTGAAAACGCCGAAGGCGCGCGTACCACACCTTCTATCATCGCTTACGCCGAAGATGGTGAAGTTTTGGTTGGCCAGCCGGCAAAACGTCAGGCAGTTACCAACCCGAAAAATACTTTGTTTGCGATTAAACGTCTGATCGGCCGTCGTTTCGAAGACGCCGAAGTACAGCGTGACATCAAAATCATGCCATACCAAATCACCCGTGCGGACAATGGCGACGCCTGGGTTGAAGTGAAAGGCAAAAAATTAGCTGCACCACAAATTTCTGCTGAAGTGCTGAAAAAGATGAAGAAAACAGCTGAAGATTATCTGGGCGAGCCAGTGACTGAAGCGGTTATCACAGTACCAGCTTACTTCAATGACGCACAGCGTCAGGCGACCAAAGACGCCGGCCGCATCGCGGGTCTGGAAGTTAAACGGATCATCAACGAGCCAACAGCTGCTGCCCTTGCTTACGGCATGGACAAGAAAAAAGGCGACACCAAAATCGCAGTGTACGACTTAGGTGGCGGTACATTTGATATCTCGATCATCGAAATCGACGATGTCGATGGCGAGCAAACGTTCGAAGTACTGTCGACCAACGGTGACACGCACTTAGGTGGTGAAGACTTTGACTCACGCCTGATCAATTACCTGGTCGACGAGTTCAAAAAAGAACAGGGCATTGACCTGCGGAACGACCCGCTGGCCATGCAACGTCTGAAAGAGTCAGCAGAAAAAGCCAAAATTGAGCTGTCGTCTGCGTCTCAGACAGAAGTGAATCTGCCATACATCACTGCTGATGCCACAGGTCCAAAACACCTGAACATCAAAGTGACACGCGCCAAACTGGAAGCGCTGGTGGAAGATTTGATCAGCCGCACTATTGAGCCGCTGAAACAAGCGCTGAAAGATGCAGATCTGTCAGTCGGTGAAATCGACGACATCATTCTGGTCGGCGGTCAGACCCGGATGCCAAAAGTGCAGGAAGCTGTGACAGCCTTCTTCGGCAAAGATCCACGTAAAGACGTGAACCCTGACGAAGCTGTTGCTGTTGGTGCAGCTATCCAGGGCGCGGTACTGTCGGGTGACGTGACTGACGTATTACTGCTGGACGTGACGCCACTGTCGCTGGGTATCGAGACCATGGGCAGCGTGATGACTGCGCTGATTGAGAAAAACACGACAATTCCAACGAAGAAGTCGCAAACTTTCTCTACAGCCGAAGACAACCAGTCTGCCGTAACGATTCACGTGCTGCAGGGTGAGCGTAAACAAGCGTCTGCTAACAAGTCTTTGGGTCAGTTTAACTTAGAAGGCATTCGTCCGGCGCGCCGTGGCGAGCCACAAATCGAAGTGACTTTTGACCTGGATGCTGACGGTATTCTGCACGTGTCTGCTAAAGACAAAGACACAGGTAAAGAGCAGAAGATCACCATCAAGTCGTCTTCAGGTCTGACTGATGACGAAATCCAGCGTATGGTTCGCGATGCTGAACTGAACGCGGAAGAAGACAAGAAGTTTGAAGAGTTGGTGCAAACCCGTAACCAGGCTGATGCGCTGGTCCACGCTACCCGTAAACAGGTGGAAGAAGCGGGTGCGAACCTTGCGACCAACGACAAACAAGAGATTGAAGCTGCTATCAGCGCGCTGGAAAGCGTGATCAAAGGTAGCGACAAAGCTGAAATCGAAGCAAAAACTCAGGCGCTGGTACAGGCTGCACAAAAACTGCAGGCTGCTGCGCAACAACATAATCCGGGTGCTGAGGCAGGCAATGCCAAAAACGCCAACGATGATGTGGTCGACGCTGAGTTTGAAGAAGTCAAAGACAACAAGTAAGCGTTGTCTTGGTAAGACCAAAGCATTAAGCTGCGGTCTTCTGAACAGTAAAAGCGACCGCCCCGGCGGTCGCTTGTTTATCCGCTGACCCTGAACAGTTGAAGCAGCATTATGTCAAAGCGTGATTATTACGAAGTGTTGGGCGTCAGCAAAGGCGCCGACGAAAAAGAGATTAAAAAGGCTTATAAGCGCCTGGCGATGAAATATCACCCTGATAGAACGCAGGGCGATAAAGCCATGGAAGAGAAATTCAAAGAAGTTCAGGAAGCCTACGAGATCCTGAACGACGACCAGAAACGCGCTGCATATGACCAGTACGGCCACGCCGGTGTCGATCCGAACCGCGGTGCCGGTGGCTTTGGCGGTGGTGGTGCTGATTTTGGTGACATTTTCGGTGACGTGTTTGGCGACATTTTCGGCGGTGGCCGCCGTGGTGGCGGTGGTGGTCAACGGGCTCAGCGCGGTTCTGATCTGCGCTACAACCTTGAATTAAGCCTGGAAGAAGCAGTCAAAGGCAAAGAGCTGGAGATTAAAGTGCCGACGCTGGTGTCTTGTGATACCTGTGACGGCTCAGGTGCGAAAAAAGGCACTTCAGCCAAGACTTGTGGCACCTGTCAGGGCCATGGTCAGGTCACGATGCGGCAGGGTTTTTTTGCCGTACAGCAAACCTGTCCAACCTGTAATGGCCGCGGCAAGATCATCCCGGAACCATGTCCAAAATGTCATGGCGAAGGCCGCGTCGAAAAGACCAAGATGCTGAAAGTGAAGATCCCGGCAGGTGTCGACACCGGCGATCGCATTCGGCTGACCGGCGAAGGCGAAGCGGGGATGCATGGCGCACCGGCCGGTGACTTGTATGTGCAGGTGCATGTCAAAGATCACCCGATTTTTGTCCGTGACGGCAATAATCTGGCCTGTGAAGTGCCGATCAGTTTCTCAATAGCCGCCCTTGGCGGTGAAATTGACGTGCCGACGCTGGATGGCCGCGTCAAACTGAAGATCCCGGCCGAAACTCAGACCGACAAAATGTTCCGCCTGCGTGACAAAGGCGTGCAGTCGGTACGCGGTGGCGGCGTCGGTGATTTAGTCTGTAAAGTGGTGGTCGAAACACCAGTCAATTTGTCTGAAAAACAAAAAGACTTGCTGCGTCAGCTCGATGAAAGCTGGGCAGGTGACAGTGAAGCCACTCACAGACCGAAGTCCAAGGGCTTCTTCGATGGTGTGAAGAAGTTTTTTGACGATTTAACCGGTTAATCTGTGATTCTGACACCGCCAGCTCTGCTGGCGGTGTTGTTTTGCGAGGCGATAAAATTGAAGTTTTTTTACGAACAGGATTTCTGATGAAAAAACCATGCATGCTCTGGACCGGTGTGTTACTTGCGCTCGGTTTAACCGCCTGTGCCGAGTCACCGACCGGCCGGCCGCAACTGATGTTATTTGACCAAACTCAGGTCAATAAAATGGGCATTCAGACTTTTGAAGATCTGAAAGCCAAAACGCCGGTGAATAAAGACAAAAAAATCAATCAGTATGTGCAGTGCGTGGCCAAGCAGGTACTGAGTGTCACGCCAGCAAAGTATCAGCAAAACCCATGGGAAATCGTGGTGTTTGACAGCGACCAGGTCAATGCTTTTGCGCTGCCCGGTGGCAAAATCGGTGTGTACACCGGCCTGCTGCTGGTTGCAGAGAATCAGCATCAGCTGGCTGCAGTCATCGGCCATGAAATCGCCCACGTGATGTCGGGTCATTCCAACGAGCGTTTATCCAGTAATCAGGCGGTGCAGGCTACTTTAGGTGTGGCCGATGTGGCGCTGAGCGCGATGGATACCCGCTTTAAGACCGAGCTGTCGACCGCTTTTGGTTTAGGCGCTCAGGTTGGCGTGATTTTGCCATTTAGCCGGGTGCATGAATCAGAAGCAGACTTAATTGGTCTGGATCTGATGGCAAAAGCCGGCTTTAAACCGGAGGAGTCGGTCAAGCTTTGGCAAAACATGGCAAAACAAGGCAGTGGCGGCACACCGCAGATCCTGTCGAGCCACCCGGTGCCGGAAAACCGGATTAAAGCGCTGCAAAAGAATATGCCAAAGGCAGATGCCGAGTATCAGCAACGTAAAGCGAGTGGCGGATTACCGGCCTGCAATAAATAGCATTGTTCGACTCTTCAACAATAAAAAATCCCGCGGTTGCGGGATTTTTTGTCTGAGTGCTACCTCAATTCGTCTGTCAGTGACCGCGTGCCGGGCGCAGTAAAATGACGCCTAATGCAACCGCCAGTAAAATCAGACAGTAATAACTTTGCGTGACCACATCCCAGGGCGACAGGCTGAAGCTGGCACCTAATAACAACGCCTGCGCGCCATAAGGCACCAGGCCCTGACTGATGCAAGAAAAGATATCGAGTAAACTGGCACTGCGCTTTGGAGTGATCTCATGGTGTTCTGCTAAATCGCGGCTGACATCGGCGGCCAGTACAATTGCCACTGTGTTGTTGGCGATACAGAGGTTGCTGATAAACACCAGGGTTGCAATAGCCAGCTGCTGGGCTTTATTACCAGCCAGCGTCAGTCGTTTTGCCAGCCTGTCAATGACACCAGCGATCCAGGCGAGACCGCCCTGAGCTTTGACAAATTCACCCAAAGCACCGACAAACATCGACAGCAGGAAAATCTCCTGCATGCTGCCAAAACCTTTAAAAATATCTTTGCCAAGGTTTGCCACGGCATAATCTGCAAAAAACACACCTTGCAGCGCAGCAAGCACTATCCCCAGAAGTAATACTGCAAACACGTTCATTCCCGCGATTGCTAAAATCAAAATTGCCGCATAAGGAAATACACCGCTCCAGCTGAAAGCTTTGGCTTCGATCACCTGATCAGTCGTGGCAAGTCCGGCAAACAACAACACAGTCAGCACGGCGGCCGGCGTCGCAATCTTCAGGTTTTCGCGGAATTTATCTTTCATTTCCGCACCTTGGGTACGGGTTGATGCAATTGTGGTATCTGAGATAATCGACAGATTGTCACCAAACATGGCTCCGCTGAGTAAAGCACCAGCCATCAATGCGGGTTCAATTTGCGCTTGTTGTGACAGGCCAACGGCGATGGGAGCCAAAGCACCGATTGTCCCCATCGAGGTGCCCATCGCTGTGGCAACGACGGCGGAAATCACAAACAAGCCGGGTAAAATCAGGCTGGCCGGGACCAGACTTAAACCGGCATTCACAACAGCATCCACACCACCAGTGGCTTGGGCGACAGTGGCAAAAGCACCAGCTAGCAAATAGATGATACACATGGTGATAATGTTGCTGTTACCGGCGCCTTTTACCAATAAATCAATAGATTCGGTCAGCGGGGCGCGGTGTAACCAGACGGCCAGCACCAGCGCCGGCAGGATAGCGACGGGCCCAGGCAGCTGATAAAACGCATAAGCCACGCCCTGACTTTGCAGGTAAAGGCCAGTACCTAAAAATAACGAAACAAACAGCAATAACGGCAACAAAGACCGTTTGGCGCCGACGGCAAATCCGGACATGCTAAACCTCGGTATCAAATGCCGGTGTCAATCTGACACCGGAGCAATCTTGGTTAATTTAATTACTTTTATGTTTTTAATAATTTTGCGGAATATAAGGACGTCCAGAAGGCCTGTCAATATGAATTAGGACTTGCTTATAACGATGTTTTACCGCAATTTGCCGCAAATGCCGAATTTTTTCCCTTGAAATACGTCACAACGCGACCATATCTGTCTGAGCGATCTAAAGTTTTCCACTTTGTCTCACCATTGCCGGAGCCCGTTATGCTGAATTTTACCTTCCAGAATCCGACCCGTATTGTGTTTGGCGAAGGCCAGATCAAAGAACTGAAGCAGTTAGTGCCGGCTGGTGCTAGGGTGTTATTGACTTATGGTGGCGGCTCTATCAAGCATAACGGCGTCTATGACCAGGTCAAAACGGCGCTCAAAGATTTCACAGTGTTTGAATTTGGCGGTATTGAGCCGAACCCAAGCTACGAAACCCTGAGCAAAGCGGTGGCGCTGGTGCATGCCGAACAAATTGATTTCCTGCTGGCTGTTGGCGGCGGCAGTGTGGTTGATGGCACTAAATACATCGCAGCTGCTGCCCGTTATCAAGGCGATGGCTGGGATATCCTCAGTAAACCGGTGAAGTTAAAAGCCGCTGTGGCGTTGGGGTGTGTGCTGACGTTGCCGGCCACCGGCTCTGAAAGTAATGGCTTTGCCGTCATCACCAAACAGGCGACGCAGCAAAAATTGTCTTTTGGCAGCCCTTTGGTATACCCGCAATTTGCCGTACTGGACCCGACAGTGACTTATTCGTTACCGGCCAAACAACTTGCTAATGGCGTGGTTGATGCTTACATCCACGTGATGGAGCAATACCTGACTTATCCGGTTGGTGCTGCAGTGCAGGACCGGTTTGCTGAGGGGTTGTTACTGACTTTGCTGGAGTTCGGCCCCAAGGCGATAGCCGCGCCGCAGGATTACAACATCCGCGCCAATCTGATGTGGACTGCGACGATGGCGTTAAACGGCCTGATTGGTGTTGGTGTGCCACAGGACTGGTCAACTCATATGATTGGCCATCAGCTGACAGCTTTATATGGCCTGGATCACGCCCAGACGCTGGCCATAGTACTGCCGGCAGTAATGCAGCAACAGCGTGAGCAAAAGCGCGAGAAGTTATTACAGTACGGCCGCCGCGTGTTTAATCTGCAACATCAGGACGAAGAGCGCCTGATTGATGAAACCATCAGTCATACCCGGGCGTTTTTTGAGCAAATGGGCGTGCCGACCCGGTTGGCCGACTATGGCATCAACGCTGACGCCAAGGCGGCTGTTGTCGCGAAGCTGACCGAGTTAAAAGCTGAGCGGTTAGGTGAACACGGCGATATCACACCTGAAGTGGTTTCGCACATTTTGCAGCGTGCTTTATAAAAGGGGCCTTGTAACAGGCGCTTTGCTGACGGTGCAGCCAGAACTGTGGTACATTGTTGTTAAAGTGTTAATAAGCGCCGGTTAGCCGGCGCTGTTTTATTCAGGCAGGAGAACACCAGCTATGGCTGCTGCGGTTTCATTATTAGTGCTCGCCGGTGGCATGGGCAGTCGTTTTGGCGGTGATAAACAGCTGGCGACGGTCGGTAATACCGGCCGGCCTTTGTTGTACTTCAGCGTGATGGACGCATACCGCGCCGGTGTCCGCCAGCTGGTGTTGGTGATCAGGCAGAACTTACAACAATTGTTCACGGAACAAGTGTTGCCTGCTTTTCCGACGGATTTGACAGTTGAGTTCGTTGTGCAGCACCTTGACGACATTCCTGCAGGTTGCGCCCTGCCAACTGTTGCCAGAACCAAACCCTGGGGTACAGCGCATGCGGTCTGGACAGCTCGCCGGCAGCTAATGCAGCCTTTTATCGTCATCAACGCCGATGACTATTATGGTGCCGATGCGATGCTTCAGTTAGTGCAGCATTTTTCTACTCCGGGCGACAACTGGGCCATGGTGGCTTATCCACTGGCGCTGACTTTATCGGAACATGGCGGGGTGAACCGCGGTTGTTGTCAGGTAGAAAACGGCTTGTTGTTAAAGGTCGCTGAGTGGACTGAGATCCATGCCGGCGCGGATGGCGGGCTCAGTGGGTTAGATCCACAAGGTGTACGCCAGCCATTGTCCGGACAGCAGTTGGTGTCGATGAATATCTGGGGTTTTACTCCAAACCTGCTGACGCGGCTGGAAACCCAGTTGCAGCAGTTTTTTCAGGCCGGTCCCGACGAAAAAGCTGAATCTTATTTACCGTATGCGGTGGATCAGGCGCTGCAGCAGGGGCAACAACTTAGCGTGAAAGTCTCGGCAGAGGCCTGGCAGGGGATCACGTATCCTGCCGATTTAGCTGCGCTCGGCAGTTTTTTTGACAATAAAATCTAATCAAGCACAATAGCCGGCTTGCTCTCATCGTGTGTGGGCCGTCAATCAGGTAAGTTCTATGTCAGTTGAATCAGCCGCAGCTGCGGTGTCGTCATTATTGCCAGCCGATGTATTGGCTGCTTATCAGTTTTCAGCGGATGCTTCGGTCAGGGTGTTTGGCAATGGCCATATTAATCGGACTTATCTTGTTGAAAATGCGAAACAAAGACTCATTCTTCAGCAAATCAATACGCAGATTTTCCCGTCGCCACAGCAGCTGGTCGACAATGCGCTGCGGATTGAACAGCATCTGGAGAAAAAGCAGGCAGAAGGCCAATATCCGCTGCAGATCCTGCGTCAGCAGCCGCGACTTGATGGCCAGTATTTAAGTGGAGTTTCAGCTGATTTACGCGCGTTAGCCTTTATTGACGGCGGCCGAAGCATCGAAGTGGTCGACACCGCCGAGCAGGCGTTTGCCGCAGCGCTGACCTTTGGCCAGTTTGCCGCCGCCTTGGCCGACTTCCCGGCTGATGACCTACATACCGTGATTCCGGATTTTCACAATCTGGCGTTTCGTTTCCGACAGCTGGACGACGCAGCCGCACAAAACAAAGCCGGCCGGCTTGCTGGTTGTCAGGATTTGCTAAATTATTGCCTGTCGCAGCGCACTCTTGTGGCAGAGCTTGAAGCTGTCTGCGCAGCACTGCCGCGCCGGGTTTGCCACAATGACACTAAGATCAACAATATGCTGTATTCCGATACGCAAGGGCGTGGTATTGCCGCTATCGACTTGGATACCTGCATGCCGGGTTATTGGCTGTTTGATTTTGGCGATATGGTGCGCACCTGCTGCTCGCCAGAGCCGGAAGATTCGTTAAATCCGGCAGCGGTGCGCATCCGTCCGGAGATTTTCACCGCGTTAGCGCAAGGCTATCTGCAAGGATTGGCCGGTATCATCACGCCGGCCGAGCGACAAAGTTTGTGGCTTGGCGCCAAAGTGATGTGTCTGATGATTGGTATCCGCTTTTTGGCCGACCACTTAAACGGTGATTGTTATTTTGCTGTGCACAGGCCAAATCACAATTTACAGCGCGCTGAAAATCAGCTGCGTTTGTATCTGGATTTACTGGCGCAACAAGACCAATTGCAGCCTTTGCTGAAATAAATTGCGCTTTTCGCGAATTCGTTACAACTAAACAGACCAACACACCGACTGAGTGGATGTTGTTGTCTGACTTACGCACCCTCCGGGGTGCGTTTTTTTATTCGCGCCATCCCTGGCGCTCACCTTTCAGGCCAACGCGTTGCGTTGTTGAAAATTGCTCCTGGCAATTTTTTTTATGTACAGGATGTACGGGTAGCAGATACGACACAAGCGTAGATCTCTGCAAATTTGATTAGAGCCGCCGCCATTTTTTTGCTTTAATAAGCCACTTTTTTAATTATGGCGGTCTGGACTGCCATTTTGGCGATACAGGAATTCACAAATGACTTCAATTGGCATCTTTGGGGCCAATGGCCGTATGGGCCGCGCTTTAGTTACAGTAGCAAAAGAACAACAATTAAATCTGACTGCCGCCACTGTACGCGTTGGTTCTGAGCTGACCGGTACTGATGCCGGCGAACTGGCTGGCTGCGGTAAATTACAGCTGCCATTGACTGAAACCTGTCTGGCAGCTGTGGAAACAGCCGATGTCTGGGTTGATTTCACCATGCCGGAAGCCATGCTGGCGCATCTGCAGCTGGCGGTGGCGGCGAAAAAAGCCATGGTGATTGGCGTGACGGGGCTGACGGATGCTCAGTATGCCGAAGTTCAGGCGGCCAGTAAGGTTATTCCGATTGTCTGGGCGCCGAATATGAGTGTTGGCGTCAATTTGCTGCTGCATTTAGTACAAACCGCAGCGCGGGTGATGGGGCAGAGTGCGGATATCGAAATTATCGAAGCCCATCACCGCTTTAAAAAGGATGCTCCGAGCGGCACAGCCCTTGCCATCGGCAATAGTATCGCCAAAGCGATTGGCCGGGATTTAAAAGAGTGCGCTGTGTATGGCCGCGAAGGTATCACGGGAGAGCGCGATCAGCAGACCATCGGCTTTGCCACAGTGCGCGGTGGGGACATCATTGGCGACCATACAGCCCTGTTTGCGGATATAGGCGAAAGGCTGGAAATCAGCCATAAAGCCTCCAGCCGCAATACTTTTGCCCAAGGTGCGCTCCGGGCTGCGCTCTGGTTGAAAAATCAACAGGTTGGACTTTATTCTATGCAACAAGTGTTGGGTTTGGCTGACTTAACATAGATTTTTGGCATTTTTAGAGCAAATTTGTGATAAAGCCGTTATTTTCGCAAAAATCCAAAAAATAGTTAGACCAAAGAGCGCAAATGGCCTAGAATAAGCAGGTTTGCCTAGGCAGAACTGAGTACACAATTTCTGGGTCAAAACGGGTGGTAAAACAGCAGCATTTTACGCCCGTTTTTTGCTGTTTGGAGGTTATCTTGACTAAGTCCGCCCTGCTCGTACTGGAAGACGGCACCGTATTTCGTGGTACAGCCATTGGCGCTGAAGGTGTGTCGGTTGGTGAAGTGGTGTTTAATACTTCAATGACCGGGTATCAGGAGATCCTGACCGACCCTTCGTATGCAGAACAAATGGTCACTTTGACCTATCCCCACATTGGTAATACCGGAACCAATGATGAAGATGAGGAATCCGGCAGAGTCTGGGCCAAAGGCCTGATTATTCGTGACCTTCCGCTTCTTGCTTCTAATTTCCGCAATCAACGTTCCCTTAGTCAATACCTCAAAGATCATAATGTTCTCGGCATCGCCGACATCGACACCCGTAAACTGACCCGCATCCTGCGGGAAAAAGGCGCACAAAATGGTTGTCTGATGGCGGGTGATATCGACGAAGCCAAAGCACTGGAACTGGCGCGTAGTTTCCCTGGTTTGTCTGGCATGGATCTGGCGAAAGAAGTTACAGTGAAAACTGCATATAGTTTCACCGAAGGCAGCTGGGCGCTGGGACAAGGCCACAAGGCAGCGCCTGAGTCAGCATTTCACGTCGTTGCTTACGATTTTGGTGTGAAACGCAATATTTTACGTATGTTGGTTGACCGTGGCTGTCGTCTGACTATCGTTCCGGCACAAACACCTGCTGCTGAAGTGTTAGCCTTAAATCCGGATGGTATCTTCCTGTCCAATGGCCCGGGCGATCCGGCGCCTTGTACTTATGCCATCGAAGCTATTAAAACTTTCCTTGAAACCGACATTCCGGTGTTTGGTATTTGCCTCGGTCACCAGTTATTGGCGCTCGCCAGTGGTGCTAAAACACTGAAGATGAAATTTGGTCACCACGGTGGTAACCACCCGGTGCAAAACCTCGACAGCAAAAAAGTGCTGATCACGGCGCAGAACCATGGTTTTGCTGTGGAAGAAGCGACACTGCCGGCCAATTTACGTGCAACACACAAATCACTGTTTGACGGTTCGCTGCAGGGCATTCACCGCACGGACAAACCTGCGTTCAGCTTCCAGGGACACCCTGAAGCGAGCCCAGGCCCGCATGAAGCCAGTGAGTTGTTTGACCACTTCATCACACTGATGCAACAGCGTAACGCCAAATAAGCCAGGATTGACAGAGCTATGCCAAAACGTACCGACCTTAAAAGTATTTTAATCCTGGGCGCAGGCCCAATTGTCATCGGTCAGGCCTGTGAGTTTGACTATTCAGGTGCTCAGGCCTGTAAAGCGCTGAAGGAAGAGGGTTACCGGGTCATTCTGGTGAACTCAAACCCGGCAACTATCATGACAGACCCGGAAATGGCCGATGCGACCTATATCGAGCCAATCCACTGGCAAGTCGTGGAAAAAATCATTGAAAAAGAACGTCCATGTGCAGTATTACCGACCATGGGCGGCCAGACCGCACTGAACTGCGCGCTGGATCTGG